>JBMOHO010000004.1:0-34415 GCA_049317805.1 Saprospiraceae bacterium | reverse complement strand
TTTACAACTGTTAAAATTGTTGGTCGATAAACATCAAATATTTGACACCCTTCAGATACATGCTTATGATTGGGGTGGGGATTTCAATCGCTTGATCGAATTGTATTATGGAGAATCAATGTCAGCAATCCGACGGGATGACACTGTAATTTCATTTGAGGGTAAAGTTTATACGAGGGAGGATATTTTGAACAGGAAAGGGGTAAAGGAATCTTCAAAAGAAGAAAAAATGTTTTACATACCTGCTCAACGAGTACTGACTCTATCTCAAGGATGGCCCAGGCCTTTTAATAGTTATGACACTGGCGACCCGTACGTCATCAAGTCGTTTAGTGAAACATTAAGGGTATTAATGGAAAAAGAGTTTTCAAACGGGCAAGGTGCGCAGGAACATATTTTTCCCAAAGCGGGTAAAATGAGTGAAAGCATCCGTGAAAGAATTAACGATGGTATTTTTCATGGTGCCACGGTTGAATTGGACAAAGACAGCTTGAGACGACGATTCCTTCTTCGAGTCGGGGAGAGCCGTCTACCCTTTATGACATGGTCTGCTGGACAAAAGGAATTTATGCCTTTATTATTATCTCTTTATCATTTAATACCATCTGGTAAAGCGACCAAAAAAGAAAACATTGACTGGGTTGTCATAGAGGAACCTGAAATGGGTTTACATCCTCAGGCCATACAAACGGTTATGTTACTCGCTTTGCAACTCATACAAAGAGGCTATAAAGTTGTCATTTCTACACATTCCCCCGTTTTGTTGGAATTGGTTTGGGTCATCAACAACGTGAAAAATCTTGGGGGTAATGCTGATGACTTGTTCAAATTGTTTAACATAAAAAAGGGGCCTGCCATCCGTGAAATTTTTCAGGATGTGATAAATCTCAAGGCATTCACAACATGGTACTTCGAACGTAAAAAAGATGGCGTGCACATACAAGACATTTCGACACTTGATGCTGGTAGTGATGATCCCGATATTTCCAATTGGGGGGGATTGTCCGAGTTTGCAAGCCGTGCGGTGGAAGTAGTTTCAAAACTGGCTGCAACATGAGTAAAAGTAAAAGCGTAACGCCCGACCAGAATGCTTTTAAAGATGCAGTGCTGGCCATACGGGACGTAAAGCATTGTTACAAGGCTGGATTGACTGCATTGGGTAAACACAGCAGTAAGGTGCATCTAACCAATACCCGAGCATGTAACGGAAGCATAAATATTGATGCCTGCGTTCGTTCAATTTACCCCAATGAAAACCGCTGGGATTATGCTTTTAGTTACCGTTCAGCCGTTTATTTTGTAGAGGTACATCCAGCACAAACGAATGAGGTAGATGCCGTACTTCTAAAGTTAGCATGGTTAAAGCGCTGGCTGGAGTCTGATGCTCCAGATATAGCCACTTTAAAAACTGAAAGGCCATATTATTGGCTATGTTCGGGGAGTTTTAACATACTAAAAACAGCGCCTCAATATCGGCGCGCTATGCAAGCAGGTATTTTACCCATTTCCACATTGAAGATTTGAGTGTGTTTATTTGTGGAAGCTATTGCTCCGCTCTCTTCACATTTCCATCACCGTCCCGCATTTCCCACACGTCCGCGCACCTTCGTCCGATTTAAACGCCTCAATGGCTTCCTTGATCTGTACCCCGATGTTGGTCAGCGGGAATCCGGCCTGGTGTAGCGGATTGCCGCAGTTTTCGCAGAACCACATGAGCTTGTCTATTTCCCCTTGGTGGCGTTTGCGCTCCAGCACCAGGCCTACCGTGTTGGCTGGGCGTTGGGGCGAGTGGGGGATGCGAGCAGGAAGGAGAAACATTTCGCCCTCGCGGATATCGATGGTTTGTGGTCTGCCGGCCTCGTCGATGATCTTCACTTGTATATCGCCCTCTAATTGATAAAACAACTCCTCGCCCTCCTCCCAGTGGTAGTCTTTGCGGCCGTTGGGCCCGCCCACGATCATGACGATGAAATCTTCATTATCGATGTACACCTGTTTGTTGCCTACCGGCGGCTGGAGCAGGTGGCGGTTGTCGTTGATCCAGGCCTGCAGGTTGAATGGTTTGGTCATCGTGGAATGGTGATTTGTTAATTGGTTGATTTGTTTATTGGTTGATTTGTTTATGCCGGAAGTCCCTTGCTTGATTTTGCTGAATGTGCAAAAATACACAAGTTTGGAAGAGCAGAGTTGTCACTTAAGGGATGAACCCGATAATTTGAGCGGGGGAATACGAACAAACAGCGCTTAGTCCCGTATATTTGTTCGCCCATGATGCTCTTTTACCACAAATACTGCCAAAATATGGTTTTTTGTCGACTTTTATGCAGCTTGCTGTTGATGTGTTCCGCGTATTCATTGTTTGCGCAATGTGGCGTGGACGTCTCGGCGGGAGATGACGTGTTCCTTTGTCAGCCGCCAACACCGGCCCAATTGCAGGGCGACATCAACGGGCCATACCTGAATTTTTTCTGGACGCCCACTGCCGGCCTTTCTCCTGCCAACTCCCTGACACCCAACGTCACGGTAACCCAAACAACCAAATATGTGTTGACGGCCAGGGTGGCTGACTTCAGCAACAACCTGATTGATAACGGCGATTTTGAAGGGGGAAATACCGGGTTCAGCAGCGATTACGTCTTCAGTCCAGGTGACCTTGTACCCGAGGGCTTGTACGACATTGTGCCCAACCCACAAGCTTCTCACCCCGGATTTGCCCCTTGTGGCGACCATACCTCCGGATCGGGCAACATGATGGCCGTTAACGGTGCCGGGGTGCCTAACCAGAATGTATGGTGCCAAACAGTCAACGTGTCGCCCAATACCACTTACGTTTTTTCGGCCTGGGTAACCACTTTGGTATCTGCTTCTCCCGCATTGTTGCAGTTTTCGATCAATGGCGGCACCATCGGCCCCATTTTCAGCGCGCCGGGTACCAATTGCCAGTGGATCAACTTTTTCACCACCTGGAACAGCGGTGCCAACAGCAGCGCTACCATTTGTATTGTCAACCAGAATACGGTGTTGGGCGGAAACGATTTTGCGTTGGACGATCTGCTGTTTTCACCGGTTTGTTTGGTGACCGACACTGTTACCGTCCATGTGGTGCCGGTAGTGGCCGTCGCCACGCCCCCCGTCACCGTTATTCCCTGTTCGGGCTCGTCTGTGACCCTGAGTGGCGTGGGTTCCAGCGTAGGCCCCAACGTAACTTACCTTTGGGAAACCCAAAACGGCAACATCGTGTCGGGCGAAACGACCCTGAATCCGGTGGTGGACGCTGGCGGTACCTATACTTTGACGGTTTTTATTGAAAACGAGGGGACTGTTTGTGAAAAATCTGCTTCGGTCAGCGTTCTTGAAAACCCCAACCCGCTGAACGCCTGGATCAATCCGCCACAACCGCTGGGCTGTGGCTCGGCTACCACGTTGCTCATTGGAAATTCTTCCCAACCCGCATTTTCAACGTACCAGTGGAGCACCGCGGATGGCAACATTGTCAGCGGGGCCAACAGCAAAAATGCCACCGTAGATGAGGTGGGTTCGTACACCCTGCTGGTCACCAACACCCAAACCGGTTGCACCGCCACCGCTGAAGTGAACGTCACCAGCGCCGCCAACCCGCCACTGGCCGTCGCCAACGCCGATACCATCAGCTGCGTTGTACAAAACACCCTGTTGGACGGAACCGGTTCCAGTGTAGGGCCGAACATCAACTATGTCTGGACGACCGGCAACGGCCTCATCCTTTCCGGACAAAACAGCCAAAACGCCCAGGCCGGCGCGCCCGGCGTATATGTACTCGCGGTCACCAATTCATCCAACAACTGCACCACCAGAGACACCGTGGCGGTCGTCGGCGATCTCATAGCGCCCAACCTGGGCATCAACTTGCCCGACACCCTCACCTGTACAGCTGATACACTTGCCTTGTCGGCATTCCTCACGCCTGCCAATGCGCCTTTTCTATGGAGCAGCAGCAACGGGGGCAACATCGTGTCGGGCGCAAACACCCTCATGCCTGTGGTCAATGCCGCTGGCCAATACCGTTTTTCGGCAACCAACCTGCAAAACGGGTGCAGCAGCGCCGATACCGTTTGGGTGCAGGTAGACACCCTTCATCCACTCGCTGTGGTGTTGCCTGCCGATACGTTAACCTGCCAGGAGCCACAACAGGTTTTATCAGGCGCAGGCTCATCCAGCGGTCCGGCTTTTGATTATGTCTGGTCAACGCCAAATGGAAACATTGTATCGGGAGACAACACCCTGAACCCGATCGTCAATGCACCCGGCCTCTACAACCTGCATGTGCTGAACGTGCTCAATGGATGCACTGCCGCCAACGGAGTCCAAGTACCCGCTGATACCAATGCCATCACGGCCGCCGCCAACGCCCCCGATACCCTGACTTGCGTCGTCGACAGCGTGTTGCTCAACACAAACGGCTCCAGCAACGGCCCCGGTTTCCTCTATAACTGGAATACCCCGAACGGACTAATCCTGTCTGGCGGCCAAACGCCACAACCTGCAGTAGGCTTGCCAGGCATATATGCCTTGCAAATCAGCAACCCCGCCAACGGCTGCACGGCCACCGATACGGTGACCGTCCAACTCAACAACCTCCCGCCACAACTCAGCATCGGCACCACCGACCTGCTCACGTGTATATTGCCCGCTGTGCAAATCACCGCTCAAAACGCCACAGCAGGCCCCCACCTGTTCCAATGGTCGACCGTGAATGGTGCCATTTTATCTGGTGCTGACAGCCTTGCACCCATCGTCAACGAGGTGGGCTGGTACCTGTTGCAAGCGGTCAATCTGGTGAACGGTTGCACGGATACCGACAGTGTGGAAGTCCAACGCGCCATCGGGACGCCTGCTGCCCAAGCCTCCGTAAACGGTGTGTTGAACTGTGTTGCGCCTACATTGACCCTGAGCGCAAACGGCTCAACCATCTTTCCTGGCTATACGCTTGACTGGTCTGTTTTCGGAAACGGCAACATCGTGAACGGCGCTCAAACGGGAAACCCCGTGGTGGATGAACCAGGCGTATACGTACTCCTTGTCACCAATACCGCCAATGGCTGCACCGATACCGACACGGTAGCCGTTCAACAAAACATACTACTGCCTCCGGCAACGGTGGAACCGCCCATTGTGCTTACATGCACCACGCCTGCCCAAACGCTGACGGCTAACCTGGGTGTACCCGACAGCCTGTACCAATACAACTGGCTTTTCCAAAACCAGGCAATTTCCGACAGCAATACAGTCGACATCAGTTTGCCAGGCTTGTACGCCGTAGTGGTCAGCAATCCGCTCAATGGTTGTTTCCTCACGGATTCGGTACTGGTTTCTGCCGATCAGGTTGATCCACAACTGACGCCAGGTGTCCCTGCGGGGCTGACGTGCGTGGTATCATCTGTTGTTTTGCCCCTGACATTTTCACCAGCGGGCATTGCGTTTGACTGGCAAACCACGGATGGTCATTTTGTTTCTTCTGCACAAATAGCCAATCCGGTAGTGGATCAACCTGGAACCTACTCGCTCCAAACCGTCAATCCGTTGAACGGCTGTACCGCTACGGCACAGGTTGTGGTTGGTCAAAACACCGCGGTTCCTAACGCCGATGCCGGACCGCCTTTCACCCTTACCTGCACCAATCCGCAATTTGTAATTCAAGGCAGCGCAGATGCAGGCACGACGGCAGCCTGGAACACGCTTTTGGGCAACATCGTGAGTGGCGCATCCTCCTTGCAACCGCTGGTAGACGCCCCCGGCACGTACACCCTCACCGTCACCAACCCGGTAAACGGCTGTACCAACACCGATGCCGTTACCATTGCTGAAAACACAACGCCACCACCGGTTCAGGCAGGTGCCGACGACACCTTGAGCTGCACTGTTGTTTCCCTTTCTTTGCAGGGCAACACTGCAAATGCCAGTGTCTCCTGGACGGCGTTGAACGGCGGGAACATCCTCAACGGCAACACGACGCTCACGCCGGTGATTGATGCGCCGGGTAGTTATGCGCTGTTGGCTACTGATTTGGTCAATGGCTGCACGGCCTCGGATACGGTGAAGGTATTTGCCGACGCCGACGCCCCAACGGTGCAGTTGGGCCAGGCCCCTGTATTGACTTGCCTGTTGTCGCAAGCCGGGTTAACGGCAAGCGCAAGCGCCGGCCCGCAATTCAACTACCAATGGAGCACTGTAGACGGCTTGTTGTTGTCCGGTTTGCAAACGTTGAGTCCGACAGTCGGCGCATCCGGAACGTACCAGTTAATGGTCAGCAACATCAACAATGGTTGCACGGAATCGGCCACTTTGTTTGTGCCTATTGATACATTGCCGCCAAATGCGGAGGCTGGCCCTGCAAAAAACCTTACTTGCGCCCTCACCCAACTGTCGTTGGAAGGCAACAGCAGCACACAAAATACGGTGTTCGCATGGACTTCCGCTACCGGAGGCATCGTCAGCGGCGCGAACACGAAAACGCCGTTGGTGAACCAGGCCGGTGTATACACGCTAATGGTCACCCAAAATGCCAACGGCTGTACGGCTGAAGATGTCGTTTCTGTTGGTTTAGACACCCTTCATCCGGTCTTGAGTGTCGTTCCACCGGCTGTGCTTACCTGCGACCTGACCGACTTGACTCTACAGGCCAATGTGGTAGCGCCCGGCGCGTTTACGCCCTTGTGGTCTACCCTCGACGGCAACATTGTGGCTGGCGCAGGCAGCCTGAATCCGGTGGTGGATGCGCCCGGTATGTACCTTTTGCAGGTGCAAAATACCGGAAATGGATGCTCAAACACCATTTTGACCACTGTTTTGGAAAACGTCAACCTGCCTGTAGTTGACGCCGGAGCAGCAGATACCCTGACCTGCTTGGTCAAACAATTGAGCCTTAACGGCAGTGCCACGCCGGCAGGCATCGGTTTCGCTTACGCTTGGACGACGGCCAATGGCGGCCAAATACAGTCTGGTGCACAAACAGCCGCTCCAATCGTCAACGCAGCAGGTACATTTACCCTGACTGTCACCCGTGCGGACAACGGCTGCACCGCGAGCGATGCCACAACTGTGGTGTCGTTCACGATTCCGCCAACCATAGCCATTGCACTGCCAGGTGTGTTGACGTGTACCGTAGACACCATTCCCGTCAGTGCCTCGGTGGGCACGCCTCCCGGACAGAGTACCGTGAATGCCTCCTGGAGTACCCCCAATGGTCACATTGCCGGGTACAACGGCGCGCTCAATCCTTTGGTGGACAAGCCAGGCAACTACCAATTGGCTGTGACCCGAAACGACAACGGATGCACCGCACAAGCCACGGTCGCCGTCTTGCAGGACGTTCAGTCCCCGGTACTCAACACGGGACCCGACGAGCTGATTTACTGCTCGCAGCCCACGGTATCCCTGTTGGTGGAAAGCGTAACTCCCGGATTAAGCTATCTTTGGGCAAGCTCGAACGGAAATGTGGTATCCGGCAATACCTCGGCCACGCCGTTGGTAGATGCAGAGGGTTTGTACACGGTAACGGCCACCAGCCCAATCAATGGTTGCACGGCCATTGGCAGCATTGGCGTGGAAGAAGTGCCATTGCCCGCTTTTGTGCCGGATTCAGAGCAGCCGACCTGCCTGAAACCAAAGGGTTCAATCCTGTTTGGCCCGGTAAGTGGCGGCATGGGGCCTTTTGTTTATTCCATCAACGGCGGTTTGCAGTTTTCAAACAACAACGTATACAGCGGATTAGCGGCTGGCACCTATACAGTGGTGGTAAAAGATGACCTCGGTTGCACGGCGACCGATGAGGTGGCGCTGATTGCGCCGCCTACGGCTATACTCGATATTCAGGACGTGTTCTTGTTGCCTTTGGGCGACAGTGTGTTGTTGCAGCCGGTCACCAACCTGACGCCGCCCAATGCCTTGAACTGGCTATGGACGCCTGCAGCAGGGCTTTCCTGCTTTACGTGCCCCGAACCGATAGCCAAACCGGGTGTTACGACCCAGTACACGGTCACTGTTAGCGATCCGGACGGATGCAGCGCCAATGCCAGGGTGTTGATCCGGGTTGACCGGCGCAGGCAATTGTACGCACCGAACGTGATCACGCCCGACGCCAATACCAACAATCGGTTTACCCTGTACGGTAAAGGGGTGGAGATGATTGAGAACCTGCAAGTTTTTGACAGATGGGGCAACATGGCTTTTCACGCTACGGATTTGGGTATTGGCGACGAAAGTGTAGGATGGGACGGCACTTTTCAGGCCGACCCTGTGAATCCGGGTGTTTTCATCTGGCAAGCCAAGGTGCGCTTCATCGACGGGGAAACAGAGGTGTTTGCCGGGGATGTGACGGTTGTGCGGTAGGGAGTATGTTTTGTTGAAACGTTTATCGTTCTTTGCCCAAAAGACAATGACCCATGCCACAACATAAAGGTACCGGCGTAATTGTCGGCCGTTTTCAGGTATTTGAATTGAATCCCGTCCACGTAAAATTGGTGGAAACGGTGGCGCTCCGGCATGCTCAGGTGCTGGTTTTTTTGGGAGAAAACCCCGCTCCAAGTGTGCGCAACCCCCTTGATTGGGAGCTGCGACAGGAGATGTTTTTTGAAAAATTTCAGAAAAAGGTAGAAGTGTTCGATATGCCTGATGTGCCCGACGACCGCATCTGGAGCCAGGAATTGGACCGGCGCATCCTCGAATCGCGCCCTACAGGCGAAGTGGTGGTGTACGGCACCGAGGAAGACGTAGTGCAACGCTACTCCGGCCGCTACAAGGCCGAAATATTGGAGGCCCTGGACGCCGACATGCTGCAAGCTACCCGTCTGGATGAACTCACCAGCCCAAAAGATTTCAGGGCCGGGGTCATTTATGCCCATTTGCGCCGTTTCCCTACAGTATACCCGACGGTTGATATTGCCGTTTTCCGCAAAGACTATCAGGAACTCCTCCTGGCACGCAAGCCCAACGAGGTGCGGTACCGCTTTCCCGGTGGTTTTGTAGACACGACCGATGAAAGCTATGAGGCCGCCGCGCTGAGGGAACTGGGGGAAGAGTGTGGCGATCTGGAATTAGACGAGTTGACTTATCTGGGATCGAGTAAAATAGACGATTGGCGTTACCGGGGTTCATCGGATGTGGTCATGACCCATTTGTACGCTTGCAATTTGGTGGATGGCGAACCGGAACCCGACGATGACATTGAAGAACTGCGCTGGTTTGATATGTCCAAACTGCACGACGAGCAATTTGTGGCAGAGCACAAGCCCTTGTTTGATATCTTGAAGCTGTACATCGAAGAGGGCAGGGATGAACCGTTGTAGCGTCCCGAACGAGCCTATAGCGCGTTTTGGCTCAAATGACCCGGTTTACGCGTGTACTGCTGCATCGCCCTTGGCCTGCAAGAGGATTTTTTTGATCAATACAATTTGTCCCAAATGGTAATGAGCATGCTCTATAATACCGTGCAAGTTCCTGTAGTAATTGCCGTATTTCTCTTCAACAAACACTTCGCCGAGTTTTTCCTCTGGTAAGGCTTCAATCAAGCTGGCAAATTTTTCGGCATCAACCCAGGTTTTGTTCAAAAAGTTTTCCCAGTCTTCCTGCGATTGAATGGGCGGATGGTCAAAGCTGTATTTATCGTGGGCATTGAGGGGTTCTCCTTGTAAGACCGGCAATACAGCGCCAACGAAATAATGGATGTGGTAAACCAGGGTAGCGATGGTGTTTAACGCATGCACCGGTGTGGTGGCTTGTTGCCAGGTTACATCGGCCAAGTGTTCTTTCAGGCTTGAGGAGGTCCAGTTTCCGCCAAAATAGACATCCCTGATGTGTTTTGCAATTTGCTTGGAGAGGTTCATTTTTTTTATTGCGAGAAAGAGGTTGTTAGATGTTGTATTTTAGGCAGTAATATGCTTGATTGATTTACCATAAATCACGCCTCCTCTTCCACCACCTCCGGCAAAATCTGCGCCTCCTCTTCGGGCGTATCAATCACGTCAATTTCAATTTTCAGGTTGTCAATGATGAATTCCTGGCGCTCCGGGGTGTTTTTGCCCATGTAGTAGCTCAGCACATGGTCGAGGTTGGTGTCTTCGGGCAAATAAACGGGTTCCAGGCGAATGTTTTCATTGATGAAGGCTACAAATTCGTGGGGAGAAATTTCCCCCAATCCTTTGAATCGGGTGATTTCCGGTTTGCCGCGCAACTTGTGTACGGCCTGTTGTTTTTCCGTTTCCGAATAGCAGTAGAAGGTTTGTTGCTTGTCGCGCACGCGGAACAAGGGTGTGTCGAGAATAAACAAGTGTCCGTTGCGCACCAAATCCGGGAAGAACTGAAGGAAAAAAGTGAGGAGCAGCAGGCGGATGTGCATACCGTCTACGTCGGCGTCGGTGGCAATCACCACGCGGTTGTAGCGCAGGTCTTCCAGCGAGTCCTCAATGTTGAGGGCGTGTTGGAGGAGGTTAAACTCTTCGTTTTGGTACACCACCTTTTTGGTCATGCCAAAGCAGTTGAGGGGCTTACCCCGCAGGCTGAACACAGCCTGGGTGTCCACGTCGCGGGCTTTGGTGAGGGAGCCGCTGGCGGAGTCGCCCTCGGTAATAAAGATCGTGCTGTTGATCTTTTTTTCCTCAATTCCTTTTTCGTTGAGGTGGTAGCGGCAGTCGCGCAGTTTTTTATTGTGGATGTTGGCGGCTTTGGCGCGTTGGTTGGCGAGTTTTTTGACGTCGGCAATTTCCTTGCGCTCCCGTTCGCTTTGTTGGATGCGTTTGAGCATCTCCTTGGCGGTCTCGGGGTTTTTGTGCAAAAAGTCGTCGAGCGCTTTGGTCAAAAAATCGTTCATCCACGTGCGCATGGCGGGTCCGTCAGGAGCTATGCGTTCGGAGCCCAGGCGGGTTTTGGTTTGGCTTTCGAACACCGGTTCTTCCACCCGCACACTCACGGCGGCGAAGATGCTCTCACGGATGTCTTTGGCGTCAAACTGCTTTTTGAAGTGGTCGCGCACCACTTTGACCAACGCTTCGCGAAAAGCATTGAGGTGGGTGCCGCCCTGGGTGGTGTTTTGGCCGTTGACAAACGAGTAGTATTGCTCGCCGTAATGCTCGCCGTGGCTCATGGCTATTTCCACATCCTCGCCCTTCAGGTGAATAATGGGGTAGCGCAGGTGTTCGGCGTTGGTTTTTTTCTCGAGCAGGTCGAGCAGCCCGTTTTTGGAAACGAGGGTTTTGCCGTTGAAATGGATGCGCAACCCGGCGTTCAGGTAGGCGTAGTTCCAGAGCTGCTGTTCGATGTACTCGGTGACCCAGCGGAAGTTGCGGAACAGCCCGTTGTCGGGTTTAAACTGGATCAGGGTGCCGTTTTCCTCGGTCGATTTTTCGAGTTTGCTCTCTTTGATGAGGTTGCCAAACTGAAACTCGGCCCATTTAGCTTGTCCTTCACGATAGGCCTCTACTTTGAAATATTCCGACAAGGCATTCACCGCTTTGGTACCCACGCCATTGAGGCCCACGGTTTTTTTGAACGCGCGGCTGTCGTACTTGGCACCGGTATTAATTTTACTGACCACGTCAACCACTTTGCCAAGCGGTATGCCGCGCCCGAAGTCGCGTACCGATACCCCGTGTTCGTTTACGCTCACGTCGATGTGTTTGCCGAAGCCCATGGCAAACTCGTCGATAGAGTTATCAATCACTTCTTTGAGCAGCACATAAATGCCGTCATCGGGGCTGGATCCGTCGCCTAATTTACCAATGTACATGCCCGGACGAAGGCGGATGTGCTCCCGCCAGTCGAGCGATTTGATCTCTTCTTCAGTATACCTGACTTCTGCCATGGGTTTCTCTTCTGGGGCAGGGCCGTGGCCGCGTTTGGCCGTGCCTGGCTTGCCTGCTTTGCTGCTCGTGTTAATTCTTGCGCTCAAAGGTAAGGTAGTTTATGCGGATTGATCAAATTGGATGCAATGACGAGGCAAAGCTAAAACATTTTTTGTTTTAAACAAAATGTTTTTATATTTGACAAATACGCCTCAGCAAAGCATAACCGAACTCATGGAAAAACGCGGTGAGTATTTCAATGCCGGCGTCCAATCCTATTGGCTGGTACTGCCCGACCTGATGAGCGTTTACGTTTTCTATTCCTTGGATGACTTCGAGGTATTTGTAAAAAAAGATATACTTATAGACAAAAAATTGCATATCCAACTTGATCTTTCCGAAATATTCATCTAAAATAATTTGGGGTTCTTGATTCATTAAGTGAACCAAGAACCCCAAAACAAGAATCCCAAACCAAATTAGTTGTACAGGCGATAGTAGATGCCCCCGTTGAAGTTGGCATAAATAGACACCTCGTTGGTAAATGCAGTAGGCTGAACGCCGCCGCAACCGAGGCACCAGCTGAGGCCGAAGTCGGCGCCCCAGATAGGCATGTACAATTGCGACTGGAAGCGGATGCCCAAACGGTCGCTCAGGGCGTAGTTAAAGCCGCCGGCGAAGCTTGGCGTGAACTTGGTCGTGCCATCCAGCTCTTGGTCAGACGGGATGTTCTTGTCATTGGCCGGATCATAGATCACGATGCCCAGGTAACCGCCGCCGAACAACTGGAACTGATCGGTACCCGCGCCGCGAATACCGCCGATGGAAATGGTGTGTACATTTAAACCGCCCAGTTCGTACTTGGCTTCCGGGAAGTAAAAGCGTACTTCCAGATCGGTGGGTTGGAAGTTGTACTGCAGCGAAATTTGGGAGAAAACGTTTTTGCCGTTGACCGAACCAGACTTGCCGAAGCCAAGGTTGCCACCGAAGTTGACGCCACCGACAGCGCGGTACTTGCCATTGGTGAATTCCAGTTTGGAGGAAGTCGTGTAGCCCACGTACGGGTTGATTTCAAAGTAACGACCCATGCCCATCGACGTCCGTGTGGCGCCGGTAGGTTGTGGTTGCGATCTTGGTACCGGCTGTTGAGCCTGCATAACGATGGCCAGGCAGAGGGCCAGCATGGTAAGAATGTGTTTCATGTTTTTCAAATTGTTTTATACTTGAATGATGTGATCCAGAGTTAAAAAACCCAGCGCGCCGAGACGGCAGCATTGAATGGCGAAAAATAATTGTCGTTGATGATCAACCACGAAGGCGTCCAGTCCAATTGCAAACCAATAGGGATTTTTTCCCCAAGACGCCAGTCAAAACCGATTGTCGCCGCAGGCCCGGCACGAAATTCGTCGCCGAATACACCCGCAGCGCCGAAACCAAATTGCGCACACAGGCGGTCGTTAAATCCGATACCGGCTAATTTTTCGAACAAAATGGTGGTGCCGAAGCCTTCCACTTCTTCGTCAAAATTCCAGTCGGCAATAACTTCAAATGCAGACAAGTTGGAACGATGGTATTTCTTGAGTGTTAAACCCGAACCGCCACCAAGGCGAACGCCCGCCGCAAATTCACCTCCGGGGCCAAGGTCATATCCCTTTTGGGCTATGGCCGTATAAGCTACTCCTGTGAGGAGTAAGACCATCAGTACGTTTTTCATGCTTCGTTTTGACTTTTAATTGATGTTTTTCGACCGCAAACATAAAAACTATTCAGTTAAGGGCAAAAAAACAGCACTGAATATTTCTTTTTTTACCCGATAGAGCGCTGATATTCCTCAAAATGCGCTTAGCGTTAGGCATTGGTCCCGGCGCGCGGCGGCGCTTTTGGATCTTGTTGGTCAGTAGATATGGCCCACAAGCCCATAAAAGTGATGGCACCATTGATCAGGATGGTTAAAAAGCCCACGTCAAACCGGCCTTTCATAGCCCATTCAGCCCAGAACGTACACAACGGAGCTGCCAGACAAATGGCCCAAACGTATTGGTCCCGCACGCCCCGGTCGGTAAACAGGCCAAAAGCAAAGAGTCCAAGCAAAGGCCCATAGGTATACCCCGCAATTTTAAAAATCAGGTTGATCACGGCATCCTGGCTCCAGGCTTTGAGGGCCAGAATGATGAGCACAAACAACAGCGAAAAACCGAAGTGCACGTAAGTGCGCACCCGTCGTTGTTGTTTGGCCATGTCTGCCACATAAGTCGTGCGGATTTCTTCGCCTGCAAACGGGTCGGGGTGTTGCGCCTTTTTTTCAAAGTTTAAAAAATCGATGCAAAACGACGTGGTCAGGGCCGTGAGGGCGCTGTCGGAGCTGGCATAGGTACTGGCAATGAGCCCCAAAATAAAGAAAATGCCTGCACCCAAACCAAGGTGGTAAAAGGCAATTTGTGGGTATAAATAATCGGTTTTGTGCGGAATCTCTACACCCAGGCGGGCGGCATACAAATACAACAAGGCGCCCAGCAGCAAAAACAGGATGTTGATGAGGATGAGGTAAATGCAAAACACAAACATGTTTTTTTGCGCTTCGCCAATGTTCTTGCAGGCCAGGTTCTTTTGCATCAGATCTTGATCCAGTCCGGTCATCACAATGGCGATGAGCGCCCCGCTCACAAACTGTTTGACAAAATGGTTGGGATTGCCCAAAAAATCGTCAAAAAAGAACACTTGTCCGTACCCGCTGCCTGCAATGGCCGGAAACAGATCGCCTGGCCCCAATTGCAGCGCCTGGGCAATCGTCCACACGGTAAACACCACGGCCACCAGAAAAAACGTAGTCATGATGGTATCGGTCCAAATAATCGTTTTTAATCCTCCCTGAAACGTGTAGCCATAAATCAAGGCCAGCATCAACACTACGGTGAGCCAGAATGGTATATGCAATGGCCCGAACACAAACTCCTGCAACACCGTGGCTGCCAAAAACATGCGCGTGGCCGATCCGAGGGTGCGCGACAGCAGAAAGAATGCCGCGCCGGTTTTGTAAGACCAAAACCCCAGCCGCGATTCAAGATAGCCATATATGGAGGTGAGGTTCATGCGGTAATACATGGGCATAAGCACCATTCCGATGAACAGGTACCCCAACAGGTACCCCATCACCACCTGCATGTAGGAAAAACCCATGTTTAACCCGCCTGCACCCACCTTGCCTGGCAGCGAAATGAAGGTGACGCCGCTGATGCTGGTGCCGATCATGGCGTACGCAATGACGTACCACGGCACACGCCTGTTGGCTAAGAAAAAACCCTCATTGCCCACATTGCGCCCCGTAAACCACGCCACGCCCACCAGCATGATGAAGTACAGCCCCAAAACCAATACAACCAACGTTGGAGTAAGTTGACCCGTCATGGGCGCAAAGGTACATTTCTATCTTGTCAAACCTGTCGGCGATAAAATTCACGGAACGAAATCATGCGTTCCTGCTGTTCGTCCCACAATTTGTTGAAGATGCAGCGCAGGCTTTCGCGGAAAGTGACAGCGGTGACAATTTGGTCAAAAATCGGATTTTCGCGGTGGCAGCGCGCCAGTTCATAATTGGGTACCAGCGAGTTGAGGTGGTGAATATGGTGGTAGCCGATGTTGCCGGTCAGCCAGTGAAATACCCGGGGGAGTTTATAGTACGTGCTGCCTTTGACGGCCGCCATCACGTAGTCCCACTGATCCTGCCATTGCTTGTAGGTGTACTCGTGTTGGTGTTGTACGTAGAAAAACCACATGGCGATGACGCCAAAAAAGACCACAATGGGGAAATGCACCAGCAACACGGCCTTGATGCCCAGGAAGAATGCCAGGGCGGCATAAAACGCAAATACCCAGATGTTGTGTAAAAATTGTGCCCGGTGCGCTTTTGTCCAGCCTTTGAGCTGCACAAAAGGGAAACGCAGCATCACAAAAATATAAAACATGCCTCCCAACACGAACAACACGAACCAGTTGCGGTACAAGCGGTACAAAAAACGGTTCCAGCGGTTCAATTTGCTGAACTCTTCCACGGTAAGCAGGTTTACATCACCCAGGTCGCGGTGCTCATGCAGCACCCCGTTGTGTCCGTGGTGGTAATTGTGCGATTTTGCCCAGTACTTGTACGGTATGATGCTGATGGTGCTGCAAATAACACCCAAAAAGTCGTTCAAACGGCGAGAAGGCGTAAAGGATTGATGCCCGCAATCGTGCTGAATGATGAAAATGCGCACCAAAAAGAAAGCATTTACCACGCCCAACAGCATGGTCAGCAGTACAGACACGTCCAGCAGAAAATACATGGCCACCCAAAGGGCTACGAAAGGCAGGAAGGAGGTCAGGATTTGAATGTTGGCTTTGCGGAAATTGGGGACCTGGTAAGATCGAACAACGGCCGGCAGGTGTTGCAAAAGGGCCGGATCAAGGGCAGGAGCAATTTTTGCCATATATATTTTTTGTATTGAGAATGGTTTTCGAAAACGCAAATGTCTGATACGTTTTGCAAAACACAGCGTGTTGCAGGTTAATTTTGCGCTTGACAGGACTTCTTTTGAATCAGTCTGCATTAACAGTTTTTTATCCCTTTGTGTTGCCCATGACAAACGAAGCTTTTCGCGATTTTGCACCAAGCATACCGAATGACCCTGGCATATACCGTTTTTTAGACGCCGAGGGCAACATGCTGTACGTGGGTAAAGCCAAAAACCTGCGCAACCGGCTCACCTCCTATTTTGGAGAAAAATCTGGCCAGAGCGCCAAAACGAAGTCGCTCGTACGCCATGCCGACCGCGTAGAGTTTACCATGGTGGAAACAGAGCACGACGCCCTGCTGCTGGAGAATACGCTCATCAAAAAACACCAGCCGCCGTACAATGTCCGGTTAAAAGACGAAAAATCGCCACTCGTCTACGTGTGCATCAAAAAAGAACGCTTTCCAAGGGTGTTCATCACGCGCAAAACCATTCGCGACGGATCGGTTTATTTCGGCCCCTACCTCTCCAAAGCCGTGTCGCACAAATCCTTGAACTGGTGCGCAAACTCTTCCAACTCCGCACCTGCACCCTGCTCCTCACGGAGGCCAATATCGAAAAAGGCAAGTTCAAACCCTGCCTCGAGTACCACATCAAAAACTGCGCGGCACCCTGCGTTGGCCTGGAAACCGAAGCGGCCTACAATGCCAAAATCGACCAGATAAAAAACATTTTCAAGGGGTATTTTGCGCCTGTAAAAGCCTATTTGAAGGCAGAAATGGACTTTTATGCCGAAAGCCTTCGCTTTGAACAGGCACAGGCCATGAAGGAAAAACTGAGCCTGTTTGAAGATTTCCAGAGCAAAAGCACCGTCGTGAATCCTAATATCCGCGACGTCGACGTGTTTTCCATAGCCGCCGATGAAAAAGAGGCCTATGTCAACTACCTCAAAGTGGTCAACGGTGCCATCATCAACACCTACACCCTCACCCTCACCAAAAACCTCGATGAGGACTCCGAAACCTTACTGGTGTACGCCATACAAAGCCTCCGCGAACGTTTCAACAGCATTGCCGATGAACTCATCGTGCCTTTGGAGTTGAGCCTGCCCAATGAACCCGGACTCACGGTGACCGTGCCCAAAATCGGCGACAAAAAGAAATTGCTCGAACTCTCTGAAAAAAACGTGCATTACCACCTCATCCAGAAAAAACGCGAAGCACTCAACAAAACCGAACGCCAAACGCCCGCCGAACGCATATTGCGTACCCTCCAGCACGACCTGCACATGGAAGCGTTGCCCCTGCACATCGAATGTTTCGACAACTCCAATATACACGGTACCAACCCCGTATCCGCCTGCGTGGTGTTTAAAAATGCTAAACCCGCCAAACGCGACTACCGACACTACAACGTGAAGACCGTGACTGGCCCCGACGATTTTGCCTCCATGGAAGAGGTGGTGTTCCGCCGCTACCGCCGATTGCTCGACGAGGGCCAAACCCTGCCGCAACTCATCATCATCGACGGCGGCAAAGGCCAGCTCAGCTCGGCCGTCAAAAGTTTGGTGGCGCTCGACATCCTCGACAAAGTCACCGTCGTGGGCATCGCCAAAAAACTCGAAGAAATTTATTTCCCCAACGACTCTGTGCCGCTGTACATCAACAAAAAATCCGAATCCCTCAAGCTCATCCAGCAAGCCCGCAACGAAGCCCACCGCTTCGCCATCACCTTCCACCGCGACCAGCGCAGCCGCAACTTTCTCGGCACCGAACTCACCGAAATACCCGGCATCGGCCCCAAAACAGCCGAAAAACTGCTCCAGCATTTTGGCTCCCTCGCCCGCGTACGGGAGGCAGCGCCCGAAACCCTGTTGGAAGTGGTGGGTAAAACAGCAACCGATAAGGTGATGGCTTATTTTGAGGCAGCCGGGTTGGGGAATGCGGAATAGGAGGAATACGGAATACGGAATGCGGAATGACGCTTCGCCATATTATTGTATGTTAAATATTTCGAGGTCTGTGACGGAATGCCGATTCTATTCAATATGATTAACCCGCTCACAAGCCTTCCCCTACGCTCCATTCAAAAAATCCCCATTCCGCATTCCGTATTCCGCATTCCCTTTCAGGCAACCGGGTAGCTTGACTTTGCGTCAACCAACCATTCCATTTCAATCCAACTAACCTGCACACCTGCTTTTCCTGACGATGACGAAGAAGAGTCTGCTGCTGGCGGCCCCTGTAACATTTTGCTTATTAGCCATGTACGCGCTGGCACGCCCCGATGCATGGGGCAGCGGGGCATTGACCCTGTTCATGCCCAATCACGCACCATCGTGGGCGCCAAAGGCCATCACGGTGGATACCACACCGCCTTATCAGGATCGTTTCGACGATTTTCTGAACAACCCGAACCCCAATCCGGTCGACTTGAAGGACCCTGCTGCCATTGAAAAGCAGGTGGAATACGACCCGCAGACCAACATGTACATCGTGACCGAAAAAATCGGTGATGAGTACTACCGGATGCCTACGTACATGTCTTTCGACGAATACCTGCAATGGCGCGAGGAAGAACAACAACGCGAGCACTTTGACCGGCTCCTGGGTGTGAGCTCCGCGGAAGGCAGCGGTTCCAGTTTGGGCGACCCGATTGCCAAGTTCAACATCGGCAACAGCCTGATCGATCGCCTTTTCGGAGGATCAACGGTCGAAATAAAGCCCCAGGGACAGATCAACCTCACTTTTGGCGTCGATTATCAAAAGATTCAAAACCCGGTGCTCACCCTGCGCCAGCAAAAAGTCACCAACTTTGACTTTGACATGGGCATCAACATGAATGCCACCGGCAAAGTGGGGGAAAAACTCAAACTGAATTTTAACTACAACAGCCAGGGGACGTTCGACTTCGACAACCAGATCAAAATCCAGTACGATCCCAAAAGTTTCTCTGAAGACGAAATCCTGCAAAACATTGAGGCCGGCAACGTGTCCATGCCCCTGCGCTCCAACCTAATCAAGGGTGTGCAAAACCTGTTCGGGGTGAAGGCCGAGATGAAATTTGGACACCTGCGCACCACCCTCGTAGCCAGCCAACAGCGCTCCCGACAAAACAACCTCACTTTTCAGGGCGGCTCCCAGATACAAACGTTCGAAAAACCGATAGACGAATACGACGAATTCCGCCACTTCTTCGTCAGCCACTGGAACCGAAACCAGTTTGAGCCGGCCATGAGCTGCCTGCCCGTACCGCAGTCACTGTTTACCATCACCCGTATGGAGGTGTGGATCACCAACGACCGCCTTGTTACCGAAAACGTGCGCGACATTGTAGCCCTGGCTGACCTGGCAGAGCCGGACTCTTGCCGCCAGGACTTTAAGTTGCCCATGCCGCCCGATAAAGACATCACCGGCAAATCGCTCCCCACCAACGGAAACAACGACCTCTACCCCCGCATCCTCGATGACCTGAAATCAGACTCTTCCCTGCGGCGAACCGACAGGGTAATCCAACGACTCAACATCGACTATGGCCTGAAGCAGATTCGGGAGTTTGAAAAAGTGCGCGGCCGCCTGCTCAATTCCAGCGAATATACATTCAACGACCAGCTCGGGTTTGTCAGCATCAACCTCAACGTGCAGCCCGACCAGGTGGTGGGCATTGCATTGGAATACACCTATAATGGTATCCCCTTTAAAATCGGGGAATTTACCAGCGACGTACCACAAGGGGACAGCCTGAACCAAAACGTGCTTTTTGTCAAGATGCTCAAAAGCACCACGGCCAACGTGCAGCTGCCCATCTGGGACCTCATGATGAAAAACGTGTATGCCGTAGGCGCAGCCAACGTAGATCCGCAGGAGTTTCGTTTCGATATTTATTATGAAGATCCAGGCAAAGGACAAAAACGCTTTTTGGATGGTGCCGGTGTGCCTGACCAGATAGACGGCATTCCACTCCTGCAGGTGTTTAAACTCGATAACCTGAATTTACAGGGGGACCCCGGGGCCGACGGTATTTTTGACTTTGTTCCCGGACTGACCATGAACGTGCGTACCGGCCGGGTCATGTTTCCTGTGCTGGAACCTTTTGGCGATTTTTTGGGTAAACGGCTAACCGATGCCGGCACCGCACCGGATGTTGTGGAAGGCTATATTTACCCCCAACTGTATGACTCTACGCTGTTCAGGGCGCGCGAATTCCAGCAACTGAACCGTTTTACCCTCAAAGGTTCTTATAAATCTTCGGTCTCCTCCGAAATTTCCCTCGGTGCATTTAACCTGCCGCAAGGTTCAGTTCGGGTGACGGCTGGTGGGCGGCAATTGGTTGAAGGGCAAGATTATACGATTGATTACAACATTGGCCGACTGCGCGTACTCAACGATGCGCTATTGCAGTCGGGCCAAAACGTAAGCGTCAGTTTCGAAGACCAAACCCTTTTTGGGTTTCAAAACCGGACAATGGTCGGGGCCAGGTTTGATTATGAGTTCAGCAAAGACCTCGTGGTGGGTGCCACCTACATGCGCCTCTACGAACGCCCCCTTACCCAAAAGGTCAATTTCGGCGATGACCCCATCAACAACAGGGTGTACGGCCTCGACGTCAACCTGTCTAAAGATGCGCCCTGGTTGACGCGCCTGGTTGATAAAATACCGCTCATCAGCACCAAAGAACCCTCCAGCATTACGGCGCAAGGCGAGGTAGCTGTGCTGGATCCCGGGCACAACAAGGCCATCAACCTGGGCAACGACAAGGGGGGCACTGTGTACATCGACGATTTTGAGGGCAGCACGGCCAACCTGCCCTTGGCCAACCCCGCCAACACCTGGTTTATCGCCTCGGTGCCCCAGGGCGATTCTGCCTTGTTCCCAGAATCGGTGCTGTTCGACAGCATTGCCCAGGGCGCCAACCGCGCCGGTCTGACCTGGTACATTGCCGACCCCAGCGCCCGCGACGGCATAGACGACAACAACAACCCCTACACCCGTCTGGTGCAGTACCAGGAACTTTTCCCCAATCGGCAGCTCACGCCGCTTGAACAATCGAACCTGCGGCCGCTCGACGTAACGTTTTACCCCAGGGAACGCGGCCCCTACAACTTTGAGTTGCCCGACGGATACCCCGGTATCTCTCAGGGATTAACCACACTCGGCCAGTTGGATCAACCCGAAACCCGATGGGCCGGTTTTATGAAAGGCTTGAATACCAATGACTTTGAGGCTGCCAATATTGAGTTTGTCGAATTCTGGATGCTCAATCCATATATGCAAAAAGCGGATGGGTCTGCCGTATCGACTGATGGCGACATGTACATAGACCTCGGTACCGTTTCGGAAGACATCCTGCGCGACTCCCGACAGTTTTTTGAAAATGCCATTCCGACTGCCCAGGGCACCGGATCCAGTGTAAACACCGGATGGGGACGCGTTCCGGTGTTGCCCCCGGTGGTGAATGCGTTTGACAATGATCCGGCCAAGCGAAAGTTGCAGGATTTGGGCCTTGACGGCCTCAACGATGAGGGCGAGCGCACTTTCTACAAACAATGGTTGGACGCGGTGTTGAACTCAACGCTTTCGCCCAATGCGAAAAACGCTTATCAGGCCGACCCCGCAAACGATAACTTTGTCTACTACCTCGATCAATCATACGACCAAACCGATCCAGGGTTGCTGGCGCGTTACCGCTATTTTACCAACACACAAGGCAACTCGCCCGAAAACCAGACAGACAACCTCAACCCTTCGTCGACCAACATTCCCGACATGGAGGATCTGAACCGCGACAATACGCTGAATGAAGCTGAAGCGTATTTCCGGTACAGAATTCCATTAACCAAAACGACTGATGCCAATGGCAATGAGGTGTTGGACCTGACCAATCCGGACATCATCGACCTCATTACCGATACCGTGGTAGTTGGCAATGAAGTGTGGTACCGATTTAAACTGCCCTTAGACTGGAAGCAGCGCCGCCAGGTGGGCGGCATCCAGGATTTCCGCTCCATCCGATTTGTGCGGATGCTTTGGAAGGGTTTTTCAGAACAAACCACT
This sequence comes from Saprospiraceae bacterium, assembly GCA_049317805.1. Classification (GTDB taxonomy): domain Bacteria; phylum Bacteroidota; class Bacteroidia; order Chitinophagales; family Saprospiraceae; genus M3007. The sequence goes on along the minus strand of JBMOHO010000004.1, from coordinate 12,062 downwards.
TTCCGTTTTGCTACCCTTGAGCTGGGCCGCAACCAGTGGCGCCGCTTCACCCAGTCGCTCTCTTGCGAAGGCAGCCTCAACCAGATACCCTTCGACGTGAACGCGGTGAGCATTGAAGAAAACTCGGCCCGAACACCTTTCAATTACACCACGCCGCCGGGTATTTCCCGCGAGCAATCGGTGGGCGCGTTCCCGGACATCCTGCAAAACGAGCAGGCGCTCTCTATGAACATTTGCGATTTGCCCTTTTGCGACGCCCGTGCCGTGTTCAAGCCGCTGAACATGGACCTTCGGCAGTTCGAAAACCTCAAAATGTTCGTGCACGCCGAATCCATCGACAGCTCTAATTTTCCGTTGGATTCCACAGATTTGACGGTGTTTATCCGCCTGGGTTCTGATTATGTGAACAACTATTACGAATACGAAATTCCGCTGATGCCTTCCGATCTTGCCCGACTCATGGGCAACACCAACCCCGACAGCCGGGAGTACAAGGAAGAGGTGTGGCGGCCCGAAAACAATTTTGACTTCCCTTTAGAGCTGCTTACCGAAGTCAAAAAGAAACGCAACGCGCAAACAGACCCCAACCTCGGGCAGGAATTCATCATGATTGATCCGGGCGATCCCCGCGGCCGAAACAAAGTCAAAGTGCTTGGCAACCCGAACCTCGGGTACGTGAAGGGGGTAATGGTGGGCATTCGCAACGTGGACACCACCAATTTGCAAAACCACTGCGTGGAAGTGTGGCTCAACGAGCTACGCCTCAACGGGTTCAACGAACGGGGCGGTTATGCCGCCCAGGGCAGGGTTGACATGAAATTAGCCGATTTTGGCAACATATCCCTCGCCGGCCTTTATACGAGCATTGGCTGGGGCGCCATTGACCAAAAAGTCATCCAGCGCCAGTTGGAAGAAGTGTATCAATACGACATGTCGACCAACCTCGAACTCGGCAAGTTTTTCCCCGAAAAGTTTGGCCTGCGCGTGCCTTTTTACGCCCAGTATTCCAACATCACACGCAATCCGGAATACGATCCATACGATCTGGACGTAAAGCTCAAAGACAAACTTGACCTGGCTGACCCGGCGGACCGCGACAGCATTCGGCGCAACGCCCAAACCGTAACCACTGTACGGGGGTTCAACTTTACCAATGTGCGCAAGGAACGCCGAGGCAACAAACGCCCCTTGCCCTGGAACATCGAAAACTTCAGCTTCACCTACGCTTTCAACGAATCCAAGCGCCGTACCCCTTTCATCATCAACGATGAAATTGATCAGTGGAAAGGCGGGTTCGACTACCGATATGCCACCGGCATCAAACCCATTCAGCCATTTAAAAAGCTGATTAAGAACGATAAATATTTTCAGTTTATTTCTGAATTTAATTTTAACCCCCTCCCCACCACGTTCGGTTTCAACACCAACCTGGAGCGCGTGCGCCAACAAACCGTCTGGCGTTTTGCGGGTGAAGACCCTTCAAAAAATACGTATTACAACCGCCGTTTTACCTGGGATAGAAACTACGACCTCGGTTGGGACTTGTCGCGCGGCTTGCGCTTCAATTACAGCGCCAACTCCCGCAACATCATAGACGAGCCGCTCCAATACAACGAAAATGGCGTGCTGGTATCCGATCAGGAGCGCAAGGATTCCATTTGGACAAGCCTGAGCAACTTCGGCCGGCCGAAAAACTTCACCCAAAATGCCTCGTTGAGCTTTACCCTGCCCCTTCGGCAGTTCCCCATGCTCGACTGGATAACCGCAAGGGCCTCTTACAACACCGGGTACGTATGGTCGGCACAGTCACTCAAACTCCAAAACCTCGAAGCCGACCAGTACCAGGCATACCTCAATTCGCGCAACCTGGGCCACGTCATTCAAAACAACAATGTACGCCAGCTCAACGGCGACTTCAATTTTGAGGCCCTGTACAACAAAAGCAAGTACCTGGCAACCATCAACAAGGGCGCTCCTGCGGCCAAGCCCAATGCCAACGGCAAACCCCCTGCACCCGGCGGGCGAGATCGCAGCACAGCCCCGGGTAAGGATAATCTGGGAAAAACACCAGACCCCAAAACGCCCAACAGCAAACCTGACGGTAAAACCGATGGTAAAACGGTGGATGCCGATGGCGCTTCCGGCAAGGACAACGCCGATGCCAAAAAGGACAAAAAAAGTCAGGGGCCTTCAGGATTTGAGCGGGCCTTTTTCCGAACGCTCATGATGGTCCGCAAAGGCCGGTTTACCTATGCAGAAAATTATGCATCGGTTGTGCCCGGATTTACCCCGGAAACCGAATTGTTGGGCATGAGCAAGGGGTTTGACGCGCCTGGTTGGGGATATGCCCTTTTGGGTGAACAACCGTCCAAAATTTGGCTCGATGACGCAGGCAGCAAGGGCTGGATCACGCACCGACCCGAACTCAACCAGCAGGTTACCCGCAATTACACCCAGAACTTCGACGCCGGACTGTCTATTGAACCCTTCAAAGAATTCCGGGTGGATCTGACGATCAACAAGCAATACAGCCGAAATAGTACAGAACTGTATAAAGATCAGGACTTTAACCTTGATCCCAACAACGTCGATTTCCAACACCGCGCACAACGAGACCTGGGCAGCTACACCATTTCGTATTTTTCGCTTAATACGATGTTTGATAAAGACATCAATGGTTTGTTCGGCCGTTTTGAATCCAACCGAACCGTTATTTCAAGCCGCCTTGGCACCACGGCAGGCAACACCAATCCCCACCAGGTAGACGGCCCGGCTTACGCCTATGGCTACGGCCGCATCCAGCAGGAAGTACTGCTTCCGGCCTTTATTTCGGCCTACACCGATAAAGACCCTGCGGGTGTTCAACTCGATGTGTTTAAAACGAGGCCTGCTGTAAACTGGACGCTCAACTACAACGGCCTGTCTAAAGTGGGCAAACTCAAAGACATTTTCTCCAGCATTTCCATCCGGCACGGCTACAAAAATACGCTCACGGTCAACTCCTACAACACCGACATATTTTACGATCCTGCGGTGCCCTATCAGATTGATGAGCTGAATTTCAACTATGTAGCCCGTTTTGAAATACCACAGGTGGTGATCAACGAAGCTTTTCAGCCGCTTTTGGGCATAGAGATGCGCCTCAAAAATGAATTGCAGTTTCGTTTGGACTTCAAGCGCTCGCGTACCCTTGCCATGTCGTTTGTCGACTACCAATTAGCCGAAACCCAATCAAGTGGTTACACCTTTGGCACCGGATACCGCTGGAAAGACGTAAACATCCCCTTCCTGACAGGCAGCAAAAACAAAAAAAGCAGCTCCAGGAAAAAACCGACTCCAGGCTTTCTTGGCGGCCCGGCTGGCCCGGCAGGCCCTGGCGCCAACCAGGCGCACGACCTGACCTTCAAGTTTGACTTCGACCTGCGCGACGACATCACCATCAACCACCGCCTCGACCAGCTCGACCAGGCCGTGCCCACGCGCGGACAGCGCACCATTGCCATCAACCCGTCTCTGGACTACGCGCTCAACCGCCGCCTCAAGCTCCGCCTGTTCACCGACTACCGCAAAACGGTGCCCAAAACCTCACAGTCGTTCCCGATTACCACCATTAACTCTGGCATACAGGTTCAATTTTCGTTGAACTAAAATAATATTTTGTAAGTGTTGGGACAAAGTCGTACCTTTGTCCCAACATTTACCAACCCGGTATTTGTCCGCCCTGGACATCGACGTTTTTGGGAAACTTTTTCAGGCCACTATTGATTTTGGCCGCTCCCAGGACAACCCCTTGACCCTTGCAAGTGCATCTTTTTGCTGTGCTTACGCGTACGAGACCGGGAAATTTACCTACATGACATTTAAAGAACTAGCGCTCATCGAGCCGCTACAACGCGCGCTTGCTGCCGAAGGCTATGAGCGCCCCACACCCATTCAGGCGCAGGCTATACCTGTCTGTTTGGAAGGCCGCGACCTTTTGGGTTGCGCTCAAACCGGCACCGGTAAAACCGCTGCATTCACCCTGCCCATTTTGCAAAACATGTTCCAAGGGGGCAAAAAGCCAGGCATCCGTGCCTTGATCCTTACCCCCACGCGCGAATTGGCCATCCAGATTGGCGAAAGTGTGCAGGCATACGGTCGTTATCTGCCGTTTAAACACCTGGTGGTTTTCGGCGGTGTGTCGCAACACGCCCAAACGCAAGCACTGGCGCGGGGTGCCGAAATCCTGATTGCCACGCCCGGCCGATTGCTCGACCTGATGCAGCAGGGTTTCATCAACCTCAAACACGTGGAATTTTTTGTGCTCGACGAGGCCGACCGGATGCTCGACATGGGTTTTATCCACGACGTCAAGAAGGTCATTGCCAAATTGCCCCACGAACGCCAAACGCTGTTTTTCTCGGCTACCATGCCACCGGAAATCGCCAAGTTGTCGCAGGCCATCCTGAGCAATCCTGTTCGCGTAGAAGTCACCCCCGTGTCTTCCACCGCTGAAAAAGTGCAACAGGCTGTTTATTTTGTCGAAAAACAAGACAAAAAGCACCTGCTGATGCACCTGCTGAAAAACCCTGAAATCCGTTCAGTGCTGGTGTTCACGCGCACCAAACATGCCGCCAACAAATTGGCCGAGTTTGTCACCAAATCGGGTACGCCTGCTGAAGCCATACACGGCAACAAGTCGCAAAATGCCCGTCAAAACGCCCTTAACAACTTCAAGGCGGGCAAAACACGGGTGCTTATTGCCACCGACATTGCGGCGCGCGGCATCGACATTGATGCTTTGTCGCACGTGGTCAATTTCGAACTGCCCAATGTGCCCGAAACCTACGTACACCGCATTGGCCGTACCGGTCGTGCAGGTGCCAGCGGCATGGCTTTCTCTTTCTGCGAAGGAGAAGAGTTGCCGTATCTGAAAGACATTCAAAAACTGACCGGCCAGGTAGTGCCCCCGGCTGAGGATAATCCTTACCCGATGGATCTTACGGCCGTAAGGCCTGCTGCGAAACCGGTACAATCGGGCCGGCCTTCTTCAGGCGGCGGCGGCGGAAACCGTCGGTCGTCGAGTGGTGGTGGTGGTCGCCGCAACTGGTAGTACTTTACCACTAAGGCCACTTTTACCACTATTATCACTGAGGCCACTGAGAAACACTAAGAAAACTTGCTTCCTTAGTGTCTCTTAGTGTCTCTTAGTGGTCTTAGTGGTAAAAGTGGCCTCAGTGGTAAAAGTGGTAGTAGACACCGAATGCGCACTAATACAAAGGCACTTCGGCAAGGTACATCACCTGGTTGTGCCGCACCTGAACGGCGGCGTTGAAAATGACATCGTATTGCCCTGGGGTAAACACAAAACCCTTCATGTAGCAAGGGTAATAATACGACATGTAATTGTTGATCTGTGGATTGTACTCCAATCCGGTGTTTTCTTCCCTGAAGTCTTTCATTTCGCAGTTGGAGTAGTTGACATACACCATATAGAGTTCGCCGGGGTCGGCCGGGGTATCGCACACGCGGTCCCCGGCCTCATGGCAGTTGGATTGGTCCACCCGTTCCATGCCAAATCCTGTTTCAGCGGTGTGGAACAACCCGAAATAATGACCGAATTCGTGCACCAGCACTTTATAGTCGTCGACAAAAAACTTGTCGATCACCACATTGTTGGTGAACGTTTCCAGCACGTTGGCGAATCCATAAGACCGGGAACAGGTAAGCTCCTGGCAAAGACTTTCCTCGTTGTCCAACAAATAGAGGGTACAGGTATCGCTCTTATCGTGGTGGGCTGAAAAATCGTAATAGCCCTCGTACCCGTTATCGCGTAAGGTTTTGACGGTGGCTCGTTCGTAGATGGTATCCCATTGTACAATTTCAAACTGTACCCAGGCATCGGCCAACGCTTTATTCAAGGTGTTCAGCCCTTTCAGGATGCGGGATTTGGGTACCAGTCTCGGTTTTTTTCCCGGTTGTACTACTTGTGCGATGCGTAGGGGAAACACCAGGTAATGCAATTCAAATTTGTCGGCGTTTTGTATGTGGTCTACGGCGTTTTCTTTACAACTTAGCCGCTTTAAGATGTCAATATATGCCACTTGGTCTTTTGCAACTTCCAAAAGGGGTACGATTTGGCTGAACATGGAGTCAGACATGACGCGCGTTTGTGAATCAAGCGGACGTCCCGTTTGCGCAAAAAGACCGTTGAGCATCAAAAAAGTGAATAGCAAAAGGCTGGTACGTGGTGGCATTGTATTTATTTTGGGTTGTCCTGTCTCCTTCATTTCGTCACTATTTCAAAGCAGCGATTCTTATTCCTGGTTTATAAGGCATGAGGCGTCTGGTACTCATGGTACAAATGTAGCCCGTCAAATTTATAAGCCCATTGCTTCAATCAGGAATTGATATAGGTCAGTTCTATTCTCAAAAATAAGACTATTTGATTGGGAAAAAGAATTTTTGATTAGAGGTGCGTTAGTATCTTTATCATTGTAAGAGCCTGAGAATGGTGATGAATAGACAGGCTCTAAAACAATGTCAATACTGTCTGACAATAATCGAGGTTGAAACTCACTTGTATTTGTACTATTCCCAAAAATCAATGTAGAATTTGGCTCAATAATTTTTGGTGGATGTATGTAATGTTCTCTGGGTTGGCAATCAGCGATATAAAAAATTGATTCCATGGAATCAATATACCTATTGCATTCAAAGTAACCTAAAATCGTGGTGCCTTTTGTAGCCTTACCTTTAAAGTTAATGTCCACCTTCCAAACGGTCTCGATTACCCATTCTTGGTCAAAAGGCCGTTGGTATTTCAATGCATTGATACACTTACCTTCAAATACGAATTCAGCATTGTTTAGCGTCTTTGCAAATAATGCTCTTAAATCTGCACCTTCTTCCAAGTATGGGTTTGACTGCGCGTGCGCATCAAGCGCTTGCAAGAGTAAAACTAAGAAAAGTACGGGAACGAGCTTTGAGGAAGACATTTCGTTTTTGTTTAAGTACCCTTTGTAAGCATCATCGAGCAGGGTTTTGACGGTGGCTTGTTCATTCGGGGTTGTCTGTGTTCTCCGCTTGCAACCGTTTGATGTAACTGTTGTAATCCGGCAGCCGCGCTTCATAATTTTCGTGCATGAGCGGGGAAGTAAGCAGAAAGTCGGCCGAAGAACGGTTGCAAGCGAACGGAATGTTCCAAACCACCCCGAGCCGAAGCAGGGCTTTGATGTCGGGGTCATGGGGCTGCGCTTCCATCGGATCCCAGAAAAAAATCAGGGCGTCAATTTTGCCCTCGGCAATGAGGGCACCAATCTGCATGTCGCCGCCAAGTGGACCACTCAACATGCGTGTGACAGGCACCCCGAGGGCTTCACTCACCATTTTTCCGGTGGTGCCGGTGCCAAACAGTTCATGTTCGATCAATACCGTGCGGTTGTACACCGCCCAGTCAATCAGATCGTCTTTTTTGTTGTCGTGCGCCACGATGGCGATGCGCTTGCGCGCCATGAGATTCCTTACCATTCAGTTTTCAGTTTTGAGTGATGAGTTTTGAGTTTTGAGTGATGAGTTTTGAGTGATGAGTTTTGAGTGATGAGTTTTGAGTTGGGGAAAAGGGTATTTTTTAGCTTCGATGTAATGCCTTATCGAGATGTTGAACAACTCAAAACTCAAAACTCAACACTCAACACTCAAAACTCACAACTCACAACTGCAAAACAGCAAGAACCGGTAGGTGGTCGGAGGGATAACGGCCAAGTTCCTGTTCGGAGAGGACGGCGTATTGCAACACGGTCAATTGCTGTACAAATACGTAGTCGATCCGATTGCCTAAGGGCGCGGTGGCAGGCCGAAAGCCGTTGAAGGTGCCCTCGGGGCCGTACGGGGCCGTTTGACAGGCCTTGCGCGCGTCGCGCATAGACTGGGCAAGCGTTTGAATGGGAGCGCTTTCGGGCTCGGTATTGAGGTCGCCGAGGAGCAAGGCGGCGCGACCAGTTGGTTTGATTGCGTTGATTTTTTCGAGCAACAACTGTGCAGAGCGCAAACGGGCGGTTTCGCCCACGTGGTCGAAATGGGTGTTGAATACCACTATTTCTTTACCGCTTTGCAGGTCTTTGAGCACCGCGTAAGTACAAATGCGGTTGAGCGCGGCATCCCAGCCCTTGGAGGGTATTTCGGGAGACGGCGAGAGCCAGAATGTGCCGCTGTCCAGGGCTTTAAACCGGTCTTTTCGGTAGAATAATGCGCAGTATTCTCCGGCACTTTTGCCGTCGTCGCGGCCTACGCCCACCATACCGTACGCTTGCAGTTCCGTTTGAAGGTACTTTACCTGCTGCTCCAGGCCTTCCTGGATGCCGAATATCTCGGGGGCCTGGTAGCGGATGAGTCCGCATACCCGTTCGCGCCGCAACGACCAGGCATCAGGGCCATCCAGCGGATTGTCATAGCGGATGTTCCAACTCATGACCCGAAAGGACGGATATTCATTGGCGGGTATAGCGTGGAGCAGGCAAGCAAGAAGCAGGTTGAACAGGAGCGTCATTTGGCATTTTAGGTGCAAATTTCGATTTATTTTGCGACCATTCCTGCTGCTGCCGCTTTTTTACCGGCAGTATTGTCTGTCAACGTGTTCATGAAGGCGATCACGGCTTTGATTTCTGCCGCTGTCAACCCCAATGGGTCAGGCGACAGCGTCTGGTTTTCCAAAGCCAGGCCGTGGCCCACTGCGCCGCCTTTGTTGTAAAAGTCCATCACCTGCTCCAGCGTTCGGTATTGCCCGTTGTGCATGTACGGGGCGGTGAGGGCCACATTGCGCACGGTTTGGGTTTTGAACGCAAATTTGAACTGCGTGATGTAGTCAAACAAGCCGTAACGACCCGGGTCGGGGTCAATTTTGGGGTTTGGGGCGCTTGGGTTTTCAAAAGCACCCAGTACTTCTGCTTCTGATTTCTCAAAAGCAGGCGGGATGGTGCCGTTGAACAGCGGCATAAAGTGGCAGGTGCCGCATTTGGCTTTGCCCATGTAGAGGTTGAATCCCTGAATTTCTTCGGCGTTCATGGCGCTGTGGTCGCCCCGTACGTATTGGTCGAAACGGCTGTCGAAACTCTGGAGGGAGCGCACATACGAGGCGATGGCGTTTTGAATATGTATAGGTTTGACCACGCCGCTGTCTTTGGGGAAGGCGGTGGTGAACAGCGCGGCATATTCCGCATCAGCAGCCAGACGAACAGCCGTTTCTTCGTAGTTGCCGTGCATTTCGGCGGCATTTTCCACCACGTCTTTGGCCTGATGCTCCAGGTCTGTGGAACGCAGATCATAAAAATAAGCGCGCTGAATGCCGCTGTTGAGCAGGGTAGGGGTGTTTCGGGCAATGCTGCCCGTGTGGTCGAGTTTTTCAGCGCGGGCAAGGCCGTCGGTAAAAGCCAGCTCGGGTTTGTGGCAACCGGCGCAGGAGCGGCTGTCGTCGCCAGACAAACGCGCGTCGTAAAACAGTTTCTCGCCCAATGCCACTTTGGCGGGCGTGCTGTGGTAGTCGGGGCTGAGGGTGTAAAAATCGGCGACAAAAGCGCTGTCTTCGAACAGCGTTTTGGCGGTAGCCCTCAATGGGCGGAGCTCCGTGTAGAATGGAATGCCGAGTGCCGGTTGCAGGTCAACAATGGCGCTTGAGATCGGATTGGCGTGTTCGGTGATGAACGCCAGGCGGTCAAAAGACAGAAAATCGGGGTGTTGAAGCAAATATTCCCGGGCCTTGGCGATGCGTTCTTGCAAGTTGCGCAACTCGGCGCCAGCTTTGCCGGTTTTTTCATAAATGGCCAGGGTATTGGCCACCGCGCCGAGGGCTACCGCCGCTTCGGTCATGCTGTTCTGGGTGCCAGGTGTGTCAAATCCGCTGATGCCGAGGGTAATGATGCGGAAAATTTCCAGCCGCATGGCATCAAAAATGTGCGCATCGGTGTACCCAATGGCTTCCCACAGGGTTTTGGCCCGGGTAATGTACCCCCGGGTATTTTTGGCTTGCACCAACAACTCGTGGAAAGCTGAAGTATCGAGTTGTGGAAACAAAAATTCTTCCATCACCTGCAGGCCAACGGGCACATTGACCTCGTACTCATCGGTTTCCACCTCGTCTATGGGTGCGCCGTTGAGGTGTCGGGCGGTGGTAGGCAGGAAGTAGTCGACAACAGGCTCTACCCGTTTATAGGCCATGCGGGCCTCTACGAATACGCGTTGCAGGCTGTCTTGCGGCGCCCGGCGTTCGATCATGGGTACCAGTTGTTTGTCTACCAGGGTATAAAAGGCTTCCAATTCGGTCAGGTAATGCGCGCGTACCTTTTCGACAGTAGATGACGTTGTGGTTGTGGCCGGAGCGGCGCAGTATACTAAAAGGATAAATAGGGTCAAGGCGCTTATGATAATGGATAGCAATCGCATAGTGGTTTGTTTAGATGTTTAGTTGTTTAGTTGTTTATTTGTTTAGTTGTTTATTTGATGATAAGGGGAGTTGCTTATTTGGATATGTAGCGCGCAGAACGGATTGTTCCGGGAAACACCAAATAAACAACTCCCCAAATCAACAAATACACAAATCAACAATAGTACTATTTCTTCACACCGCGAACGATGACCACCTGGCCACCTTCTTTGTTGGTGCTCAGGCCGCTGCCGTCTGGGCCAATGAATTTATCTTCCTGCCAGGTGTGCGGGTGCAGGTTCACGAGGAACGTGTTTGGCACACCGATCACGTCAGAGATGTCATACATAGCGCCGTATTCCCAGCTGGACAACAAGGTGCTGTTTACAGTGTTGTATTTGGCATTGAAGGCCAGTTCGTCGCGGCGGTGCCACATGGTGATCATCGGTACGTTGTTCTTAGTACGGAGGTCATACTGCCAGATGTAGCCGTCGTGCTGTGTGTTCTTGTAGAACGAGTCGCCGTCTTCCTGGGTGTACACGTAGTTTTCAGTTACGCATATGTTATCTGGGTTAACAAGGCCAAAACCGTTCTGGCTGTCGCCTTCGATGATGATTTCCAGCTTGCCTTTCAGCGGGTTGCCTTCGTCAAATTGGAGGTGGTACACGCGGCCCCACATGGTTTTGCCGGGTACTGGAGTGATTTTGTCGGCCTGGCTAACACCGGTAGCGGTGAAGTACAGGTTGCGGTTGTTGGCGGCACTGCCTTTGCCGTAGTCGAGGTCTTCTACACGGGCCAAAGAGAGGGCTTTGTTGGCTGTGTACTCAGCGTTGAGCTGGGCACCGGTTTTGTTTTTGGCGTCGGTGATTTCTACGAATTCCACATCGTACTTCTGACCAGTCGTCATGCTTGTTTCTACCGGGTCCTGGTTGGTGCGGCGCATAATGTAGAGTTTGCCATTTTCGAGATCGCCTATGGTGTTGCTGATGTATAGGATCAATTGGCCGTCGCTGTCGTCCTCACCGATGCAGATCACGGTTTTGCCCGGGAAAGCGGCAGCAGGCAGCGGCACGGCGTTTTCCATGCTGGCGCGGCCCAAAGCGCCTTTTACGCGGGTTTTGTCAGAAGGGTTAGAGGCACCCAACGGGTCAATGGCGTGTACCATAGACTCAATACCGCTTTCGCCTGCTGTCAGGAACAACGGACCGAAGCCATGCTCTTCCGGCGTAGCCATGGTAGCAGAGCAGGTACGCCACTGGCCACCTTCAAAGTTGAGGATATACTCCCCTTTCTTTGGTGTCAGTGTTTCGTCGAGGAACACACGGGATACCGAACGGTGGATCTCGTGGTTGTTGATCAGGACGTAACCGTCGCTGTTGGGGTCTTTCAGCAAGCCGGCACCGTCGGGTTGCGCGCCGAAGATGAAATTGGGCGACTGAGACAGCACGTCGTCAGAGCTGATCAGGGTGTAGATTTCGAGGTCTTCAAAACCAGGCAGTGCACGAACCAGCGATTCGTTGACTGATTTGTTTTTGAACTCGATTTTGTCGTTGATGTTGCTGCTGCCGCCGTTTCCGGTATCATCGGTGTCTTTGCAGGCAAAAACCATCAACGTCAGCGCAGCCAAAGCGGCAATAGAAAGTTGTACGTTTTTCATAACAGGTAA
>JBMOHO010000003.1:0-36466 GCA_049317805.1 Saprospiraceae bacterium | reverse complement strand
GACCAACTCGGCTACCAACCTGCCTTTCGGCCCCTGCGTGGTGACGGTAACAGACGCCAACGGCTGTGTGGTGACCGACACGGCGTTGATTGATTCAACAAGCATTTTGAATGTCACGCTGGTGTTGCAAGACACGGGTTGCGACGCCATATTAAACAACCTGATTGCAGAAGTGACAGGCGGTGTCGGGCCATATACCTATACCTGGAACAACAATCTACCGCCGGTTCAAACGCAAACCAATCTGCCTCCGGGTACCTACGCGGTGACGGTGACTGACGTAAATAATTGCACCGATACGGCGAGTTATCAGTTTGTTTCTCCTGCGGGCATCGACAGTTTGAATTTGATCATAACACCGGTTAGTGGGCCTAACGCCTCTGATGGCACTGTTAAAGTCGTCATTTTCGGCGGTGAATCCCCTTTTGTATATAACTGGAATCCTGATGATTACGGCAACGGGATGATGATTGACAGTTTACCGGCAGGTGTATATTGTGTAACAGTCACAGATGTACACGGCTGTTCTGCAGAAATTTGTGGCGAATGCACCGATACCACCATGATGCAACCACTGATGCTGATTGCTGTCCAAAATGCCAGTGTGTGCGGCGATACCCTGGGCAGAGCTACGGCTACTGCAACAGGTGGTTTGCCGCCGTACACATTCAAATGGGACAATGGTGAAACCGGCCCGACGGCAGACAGCCTTACTGCAGGCATACACATTGTTACGGTGACCGATGCCATCGGCCAAACGGCCACGGCCAGCGTGACAATCGTGTTGACACCGAATACCCTGGTGATCACGCTTGAAGAAATCACACCTGCCTGTGCGGGCACCAACAACGGCGCTATAGAAGTCAGTGGCTCGGGCGGCACTTCACCGTATACCTTTGAATGGACCCCACCTGCCACAGGAACAACCCTCGACAACCTGTCTCCGGGCAACTACACCGTCACCATGACCGACGCGGTTGGCTGTACTTTGGCGAATACATTCACTGTGAACGCCATTGACAGCATTGAAATAGCATTGGTGCTCACACCGGCTGCTTGTCCGGGTGTGGATAACGGTCTGGCTACGGCTAACCCCACGCCTTCAGTGGGCGATTATACCTACGAGTGGAACCTGCCAGGCCAAACGGACAGCATTGTCTGGGGTTTAATTGGCGGAACGTTGGTGGCGGTAACCATCACCGACCCAAACAACGGTTGTCGCGGAACGGCCTCGGGCATTGTGCCTCAAGGGCAGGGGCCAAGCGTGCAGATTCAACAAACCGACGCCACCTGCGTGCAGTCCAACAACGGCCTTGCTACAGCTGCTGGTTTGGGCGGCACGCCGGATTATACCTATTGTTGGTCGGTTAGTCCGAACGATAGCATTTGTACGCAAAACATTGCCGATTTGGCACCAGGCATGTACGTGGTTACGGTTACCGACGCCAATGGATGCACCGTGAGCGACACAGCGACCATCGGAGTACAGTCGCACCCCAACGCAGGATTCAGCTACGCTGCCATTTGTTTGCCCGGCAATTTGGTGAACATCACGCTCACCGACCTGAGTACCGACTCTACGAGCAGCATCGTTAATTGGACGTGGACAGTTACTGCCGGTACGGTCACCACTTTTAATGGTCCAGGGCCGATCAACTTCCCGGTCACCTCTGGCGCAAACGTTCAGGTGATCCTTGAAGTGACTTCAGCAGCCGGTTGCGTGGCCGATACGGTGGCGCAGTTTGTTGCGCCTTCAGCGCCTTCGTTGAACCTTGCGGTGGACAATTCGCCCAATTGCGGCGGTTTGGCCGATACAATCACGGTAAACACCGAGGCGGGCAACACCGTCACTTTTGACCCGCAAACCGGCATAACACCCGGCGTTGATCCGAACGACTGGTACGCCCAGCCCGATTCCCAAACGACGTATACCGTCACCGTTTCCAACGCATTGTGTTCGGTGTCCGATAAAGTCACCATCAAGCCTGCAGTTTCTGTCAATATAGACGCCATAACCGGCATTGAAGTAGATTGCGACAGCGTGCTGCTCACCGCTACGGTACTCAACGGTCTGCCGGGCGTTGTCTGGTTTGATCAAAACGGCAACAACTTAGGCCAAACCAACCCGATATTATTGCCATTGGACAGCCTCAGCACATTTACAGTGCAAGCTTCTGACAACCAAGGCTGTACCGATACCGCCTCTGTCAGTGCCAAACCCGGGGTGGTTAACCTGTTTGTTTCCAATGATGACCTCAGCGGTTGCGAAGGAGATACCTTGTCGATGTTTGTAACCAATATTGATCCGGATGATGTGGTGACTTACAGCTGGAGCACAAACTTGCCGGGATTGGTCATTGTTGGTTCCACAACTGCCAATACGGTATCGGTTACAGGTGTCGCCGGCACATACATCCTCACCGGGGTGTTTACAAACCAATTTAATTGTACCGAGACAATAGACGTTCCAGTTACGCTGAGCAACGGCCAACCGGCGCCGGCACAAGCCAATGTGGTGGGCGATGGTTGTTCATTAAGCGTGCAGTTCAACGCCGCAGGCAACCTGAACGGCACGTGGATTTTCGGCGACAGCCAGCAAGCAGCTGTGGGCGATACGTTGTACACCTACGCGCAGGCGGGTGTTTACTTTGTGGTGTTTGTGCCCAGCGCCACTTGTGTGGCCAATTTTGACACGGTCATCAACCTGTACACTGTAGAACTCGAACTGACAGACACATCGGTTTGCGCCAGCGTACCGGTGGCCTTGAATCCGAACGGCAATTCGAATTACTTGTACAGCTGGACGGCTGTGCCTGCAGATCCGAGCCTGACCAATCCGGCCGCCGTAAACCCTGTGGTACAACCGACCCAAACCACCACGTACACCGTAGAGGCCACTTTTGGTACCTGTACGCAAGACTCGACCGTAACGGTAACGATCCTTGAAGCGCCAGCGTTGACCTTGAGCGACACCTCGGCCATTTGTTTTGAGGGTCAACCCCTTACATTGGAAGCACAGAGCACGGTGTTGCCTGTTTGGTCTGATAATGCTGCTTTCAACCCGACCATTGGCAGCGGCCAAACCATCACAGTCGACAACCCTGTTTTAGGACAATACTACTACGCACGTGCTGTTGGTGCCAACGGATGTGCCCACACCGACTCTACCCTGGCCCTCAACGCGGCAGTAGGACTGAGCGCACAAAATGGCGCAGCGTGCACCGGTGGTTCCACACAGTTGCAACTGGAAAACCTTAATCCGTGGCAAATACTGGTGTATGAATGGAATCCTGCGGTGGACTCGACGCTTATAGTAAGTCCGGACTCCAACACCACCTATACCGTCACAGCCACCAACGCCTGGGGCTGCACAGCCACCGCCAGCATTTTTATTGGTGTAGCAGACCTGGATGCCTCTGCCAAGGTAAAGGGCGACGTGGCCGCCACATACCCTGGCGGACAAATAGAACTACAAGCTTTTCCTGATGGCGCCGATTACAGCTACCTGTGGGAACCCGAAACATTCCTGGACAACCCGCGCGCACAAACCACTACGGCCACTTTGCAGGAAACCACCACGTTTACCGTAACGGTTACCGACGGTGTCGGCTGCTCGGATACGGCCCAGGTGACGGTGCGTGTAGGCCCTTGTGAAGGCCCATACATCTTTGTGCCTAAAGCTTTTACACCAAACGGCGACTTCAACAACGACTTCTTTAAGGTGCACAGCATTGAAGGACAAGTGTCTGAGTTGTACTTTGTGGTGTACTCGCGTTGGGGCGAAGAAATGTATGTGACCCGCGACATCAACCACATCGGTTGGGATGGCCGTTATAACGGTGACATCCAGACGCCCGACACGTACGGGTGGTATCTGGAAATCCGCTGTCCGGGCGGAGAACTGGCGGTGTTGAAGGGGAATGTGACGCTGATAAAATAAAAAAGAAAAAAGCTTGTTGTTGTACCCATGGGGAGGCCAAAAACCACTCCATGGGTACAACCATAAAAAAGCATTCCTTGAAAGCTGCCATCCGCACCACCTACGGCCTGCCCGAAGATTTATCCATCCAAAACATAGTTATCCCTACGCCCAAAGACCATGAGGTGTTGATCAGGGTGCACGCCACTACCGTAAACAGGACAGACTGTGCCATACTCACGGGAAAACCATACATCTTGCGGTTGTTCACCGGATTGGTGAAGCCGACCCTGCCCACGCCGGGGTCAGATTTTGCCGGTCAAATTGAAGCCATCGGCAAAGCAGTGACCAACTTCAAAGCAGGTGATAAAGTATGGGGGTTTGACGACAATGGTTTGGGCTCACAGGGCCAATACATGACTTTGTCGGCCAATAAAGCCATCATCACCATGCCGGAAAACTGCTCGTACGCACAAGCAGCGGCCAGCGCAGAAGCCGCACATTATGCCTACAATTTCATCAACAAGGTAAACCTGAAGCCGGGCCAAAAGGTGCTTGTAAACGGCGCCACCGGAGGAATCGGCTCTGCAGCAGTACAAATGTTGGTTCATTTGGGTGTCCAGGTCACCGCGGTTGCCAACACCAAAAACCTGGAATTGGTGCAATCCCTGGGTGCCATCAGGGTAATGGACTACACGAAAGAAGATTTTACCCGGGACACCGAAAAATACGATTTCATCTTCGACGCTGTGGGTAAAAGCACATTTGGAAAGTGCAAGCATTTGTTGAAGCCCAATGGCATCTACATCTCGTCGGAATTGGGACCTGGCGCTCAAAACCCGTTTTTGGCGCTCTTTACCCCCATGATGGGTGGCAAAAAAGTCATTTTCCCCTTACCTTCAGACATCAAGGGTAGTCTGGTATACATCAAAAACCTGATCGAGCTTGGAAAATTTAAACCCGTTATTGAAAGGGAATATCCATTGGAAGAAATAGCTGAGGCATATCGGTATGTGGCTTCCGGACAAAAAACAGGGAATGTGGTGATTGACTTGAACCATTAATTTACTCCTTAAAAACTCCTTAAAATACCCTTTTATCCCGTATTATAGCTGTATTGGTATTGTTTTGGATATACCTTTGAATAAACAAAATCACTCAAATGAACAATTTTTTACGTGTTCTGGTGGCCATGTGTTTGAGTGCGGCCACTTCATCCGCTCAAAAACTTTCCCCAACTGACACCCTCTCTGATAAAACCATTGACCGCGTCACCGTACAGGCCTGGAAATCAGCCACTGCCCCTACCGAACGTTTGCCAGAGGTGCACAATACCTACATCACAGCCGGTAAACGCAGCGAAGTGATCCGCATGGATCAAACGCAGGCCAACATGGTGGAAAAAACCGTTCGCCAGGTCATGGCCAAAATTCCCGGCGCATACGCGTACGACATGGATGGCTCAGGCAACCAAATCAACTTCTCCCTCCGGGGTCTTGATCCACACCGCAGTTGGGACATGAACGTTCGCCAAAATGGCATCCTCCTCAACTCCGACCTCTACGGATACCCGGCCAGCCACTACAATCCACCCCTGGAATCCATAGACCGCATTGAACTCATACGCGGTACGGCTGCCCTGCAGTACGGCGCCATGTTCGGCGGACTCATCAACTACGTCACCAAACTGCCCGACACCACCAAGCCCATCACCTTCGAAAACCAAAGTGCCGTCGGCTCCTTTGGCCTGCTCAGCACATACAACAGCCTGGGCGGACACCAAGGCAACGTCACCTGGCAAACCTATTACTACACCCGCGCCTCCGACGGCTACCGCGACAACGGCGATTCCAAAACCCAGGCCCAGTTCGCCAATGTCGCCTGGCAAATCAACGAACGCCTGCGCATCAAAGCCGAATTCGCCCGTTCCCAATACGTGTACCACATTCCCGGGCCGCTGAACGACAGCATGTTCGCGGCAGACCCGCGGCAGTCGACCCGCAGCCGAAACTACTACTCACCCGACATCATGGTGCCCTCTGTGACCCTCGACTGGAAGTTGGGTCAACGCACGCAACTTCAATGGGTTGCACAGCACCTTACTGGTAAGCGCAACAGCGTGCAGTTCATTGGCGCTGCCGACCGACGCGATACCATCAACCTCCTCACCGGCCAATACACCAATCGGCAGGTGGACATAGATGCGTTCAGCAGCAGCACCACCGAGGCCCGTTTGTTGCACCACTACAAGGTCGGCCAACTGCAATCGGTGGTCGCCGGCGGTGTGCGACTCATTTACAACGACTTGCACCGCCGCCAATTGGGCAAAGGCACCACCGGGACAGATTATGACCTCACGCTGGTAGACCCCAACTGGGGCCGCGACCTGCACTACCGCACCCGCAACGCCGCTGTGTTTGTCGAAAATTTGCTGTATCTGTCGTCCAAACTGAGCATATCTCCCGGCATCCGTTTAGAAAAAGGCATCACGGAGATGACTGGAACAATACGAAACCTGCCACCGGAGCGCATACCGGAAAACGTGGAGCACCAGTTTGTGCTCCTGGGATGCAGTTTTGAATACAAGCCCGGCGGATACACCCGCGTGTACGGCGGTTTTTCGCAAGCATACCGGCCAGTCATCATGGGCGAGTTTATTCCAGCCAACGACCTGGAACGGGTAGATCCCAACCTGAGTGATTCGCGTGGGTACAACGCCGAACTGGGTGTGCAGGCCGATCTGTGGCAAAAACGCATCCGTGTAAACGCCACCTTGTTTACGGTGCAGTACAACGACCGCATTGGCAACCAGGCTTTTGAAGACACCGATGGCGTGACCCGTTTTCTCAAAACCAACATTGGAGACAGCCGTACCAATGGCGTGGAGTTGTACGCCGAAGCCATGGTATTGCAGGGAAAGGAAGCTGCCTTGTCGGTTTACACTTCAACCGCCTATATGGACGCCCGCTACCTCAACGGCCAATTGGCCTCAGGCGCGGAAAACGTCGACCTTAATGGAAACCACGTAGAAAGTGTGCCCCAATGGACAAGCCGAAACGGTGTGCAGGCCAGTTGGCGGCGATTCAGCGCATCGTTGCAATACAGTTTTGTTGACGAAACCTACTCAGACCCCTACAACACCGAAAAACCCAACGCCAACGGCACCCGTGGCATTGTACCCTCTTACGCGCTCCTCGACGCGCATGTGGGGGTCACGATCATGCCCAATGTACGCTTTCGCTTGTCGATGAACAACCTGACGGATCATTCCTATTTTACCAAACGGCCGACCATTTATCCGGGACCCGCGGTTTGGCCAAGCGATGGCAGGAGTGTGGTGGGGATGGTGACGGTGCGGTTGTGAACCTCGATTATTCTTTCCTGAACCGATACGAGTACAAATCGGGTTCACCCATGTAATACCCGTCTAAAGAAATTTGATTCACAGCGCTGCGGATGATCTCTATGGCTTCGGAGGCGCTTTTGATGCGGTTGCCGTTGACGCTGGTGACCACGAACCCGGGTTGAAGATTGGTGTCGTATACAATGCTGTTGCGCCTTACGCTGGAAATCACGGCGCCACTCAAACGGTATTCGCCGGTTTCATCTATTGTCAGGTTGCGGAAAACCATGCCGAGTTCTTCCTCCAGTTCATTGCCCCGGTAGAGGCCTTTGGCAATGGTATTGCTGTTTTCGGTGTTTTTAAGGGTGACCCTGCTGCGGAAACGGCGGCCTTCGCGAACGTATTCTACGGTTACTTGTTCGCCGGGGCGAAACCGGCCTACGTATTCCTGGAGTTCGGGGGTGCTGCGCACGCGGATGTCGTTGAGGCCAACAATCACATCGCCGCTGCGCAATCCGGCGTCATCTGCTGCGCTGTTGAGGTTTACTTTGGTGACGTACACGCCTTCTGCATTGGGCAGGCCGATCTCGCGTGCGCGGTCTCCGTCGATGTCTTCAATGTTGATGCCCAAAAAAGCGCGTTGCACTTCGCCGTATTCCCGCAGGTCGCGGATGACCTTTTGGGCCAGATTAGCCGGTACGGCAAAGGAATACCCTTCATAATTGCCCGATTCGGTGATGATGGCGGTATTGATGCCCACCAGTTCACCAACCGTATTGACCAGGGCACCCCCACTGTTGCCCGGATTGACCGCTGCATCGGTTTGAATAAACGCTTCAATGCTGGATCCGCCGCCGAGGATGTTGATGTTTCGGCCTTTAGCGCTGATGATGCCGGCTGTAACGGTGCTTTCGAGGTTAAACGGGTTGCCCACGGCCAGCACCCATTCGCCCACACGCACCGAATCACTGTTGCCAAAAACCAGAAAGGGTAGATCGTTTTCTTCAATTTTGAGCAGGGCAATGTCGGTCGAAGGATCAACCCCAACGACACGCGCTTTGTATTCGCGTTTGTCGGCGAGGGTCACCTTGATGTCGGTGCTGTTTTCCACCACATGGTGGTTGGTGATCAAAAAGCCGTCGGGTGTAACCAGTACACCGGAGCCAGATGAGCCGGCAAGGGAGCCTCCCTTCCACATGCCACCACCCACTTCAACCAGGGCGCGAATATTGGCCACGGCGGGGGTTGCTATTTCGGCTGCGGTAATGAAATCGGTTGGGGAAGAAGAGTGGAAATCGCCGCTGGCCCGGGCGTCAAAAAGCTTATCCACCAGACCGGCATAACGCACCTCACCGTCGGCATCATTCCAGACAATATGTTGTTCGGGCTCGAAGAAACGATAAACTGTTACTGCAAAAAAGGCACTCAACAGGGAAACGGAAAAGAGCAAACCGTATTTCTTCATAGTATTTTGGACACAAGAGGTTTAGCAAAATGGAACGCCAGGGGGTAAGTACTTATTTCCAATCAGACAAATATACTGCCGAAAAGTTGTTTTAAGGGTATACAGGCAATTACTATTTTTCGCATATTTGCATCAAAACCTGTTTTGAACCACATGCATTTTTACAAATACCACGGCGCGGGCAACGATTTCATTCTGGTTGATCAGCGTTTATCGCAGCCCTTGACCCGTGAACACACCGGTTTGATTGGCCGATTGTGCGAACGCCGTTTTGGCATCGGGGCCGACGGCCTGATTCTCCTCCAACAGAAAGCCGGTTATGATTTTGAAATGGTGTATTTCAATGCAGACGGGCGCGAAAGCACCCTTTGTGGCAATGGCGGACGTTGTATTGCCGCATTTGCACACAAACTAGGTCTGGTGCAGCATCAATGCCGTTTTTGGGCCATTGACGGCGAGCATGAGTCAGTCGTTTCTGCTGATGGCCAGTGGGTGGAATTGCACATGCACGACGTGCAACAAATAGACTTCGATCAGCATGCATACGTACTCAACACAGGTTCACCACATTATGTGGTTTTTAAAAGTGGCGTGGATTTGATTGATGTGCACAAAGAAGGCGCAGAAGTGCGTTTTTCGGATCGTTACCGGCAAAAGGGCATCAATGTCAATTTTGTGGAAGATCAGGGCGACGCTTTGCTCGTGCGGACATACGAGCGCGGGGTAGAAAACGAAACACTGGCATGTGGCACGGGCGTTACCGCTGCCGTCTTGGCCCATCATTTGAAAAAAAAGGAAACGCAGGGCAACTATGAAACCACCGTGCATGCGCGCGGCGGGGTGCTAAAAGTTCGGTTTTCCGTTATGGGTGACGGTGTTTTTCGGGATATTTGGCTGTGCGGCCCGGCGGAGTTTGTTTATCAGGGCGATGTGGAGCTGAATTGAATGCCATTTCTGTAACACTTACCGTACATCAATGAACACTATACCATTAAACAAGCCATTTGACTGGCTCTCCGACCTGCGCCCGGCGCACGCAGCCGCCACGTCGTGGCACAACGGGGAATATCTTCGCCCGACGGTCATGCATGTAGTGTACCAGCCGGATGGCCCGTTTACCATTGCCTGCGGAGCCGATCTGTTTGCGGAGCACATTCGTCGGTTTCGGATCACGCCAGCGCTCATTGAACGATTAGGGCAAACCACGGATTCGATGGGGCGCTCGGTTTTTCATGAAAGTTTTCTGAATTTTTTGCAGCGTTTGCGGCTGGGTGTCGATTTGTTTGCCGCGCCAGAGGGCAGCGTATTGTTGCCCAGTGAGCCTTTGCTGGTGGCTATGGGGCCATTGGCGCACATTCAACTGTTGGAGTCCGCATTCCGGCTGCTGTTTTGGGAAAGTTCGCACTGGGCCACCCAGGCTGCCATGTTGCGATGGAAAACAGGCGCGCTGACTGAAGAGGATACGCCACCTGAGCCGCCGCTGAATATGGATCCACTCTCCTGGCGAATCCGCGCGGCGTTCATTGGAGGGGCTTCCACAGGCGAAATGGACGCCGTAGCCGAAGTGGATGCGCCTGTCCAGGATCCGGGAGAGGGCACATTGATGCTTAGTCACTCCGACGCCATGCCTTTGGTGCAAATCAGGCGATTGTATCAGGGGAGTACGGCATTGGGCGATGTATGGCTCACCGCAAAACAGGAAGACCGCGCCAGTGTGAGCCGCAGCACCTGTAGTTTTGAATGCGAAAACGACGGTAGAACAATTCACCTGCACTTCAACAGGTTTCGCAACTTGTACGAACCATTGTTGGTCAAAGGCCTGCCTGTGATTTCCAGTCCAAGACTGGGCTATTTGAGACAAAGAACCCTTCAACACTTGAGTGCATTGCGGGAAGTTGGACCGGAAGCTTATCCGTATGGCTGGATGAGTTGACTACTTAGCTGCGCAATGGCATTCATGAAAACAAACCGTTACGCCCTTCTTGAAACAGGTAAAGTCAATTTTCTCGTGGTTAACGTCGGGCGTGTAATTTTTCAAGTAAATTCGGGCAATGATGATGTCGCTAAAGAATGCTTTGAAAACTGTCTACATCCCCAACTTCCCACCAGTCATTTCTTTAATCATGCCTTCTTCCAACATATAATGCAGCACCTTAGCCACCGCCTCGTGTTGTTTGGCAGCAAAAGCACTCAGGACATCTTCGAAAGTCAGTGGTTCATCTTTCAGGACAGCGCGGATTTTCCTTTCCAACGCGACAAACAATTCGTCTGTAACTTCAGCGTCGTTTCGGCCAGTGCAGACATCGCAAACCCCGCAAGCCCGCGAGGCTGTTTCGCCAAAATAGCCCAACAAAAGCTGGCTCCTGCAGCGGCGCGTTTCGGCGTATCGAATGGCCGATTCCAAACGATCGAGGGCGCGTTGCTTGCGCCAGGCATAGCGTTCCGGGCTTAGCGACAAGTGTTCGGCGGCTACAATCGGTTGCAAAAAGGTAAGCTGAGGCTTGTCGCTGCCTGCCAGGTAGGTGAGCACATTGGCCTTTTGAGCAGCTTCGAGGCATTTGACCACCACCTCCAACTCCATTTTGGCGTGTTTGGCCACAAAAGCCTCGTTGATGTCTAATAAATCGTGCTGAATTCCGGGGTATGCGCGGAGCAACACCTTGGTGACGGTGTCGGCCTGTGCGTGCCGCAGTTGGTAATCGTACAGCACTTCGCGGTTTACGTGTATGTGCACTTTGGCCGACTGCAGCGCGGCATCGCTGAGGGCAATCCAGCCGTCCATCTCCAACAGCCGCAAGGCAGCAAACACCAAAGGCTGGTCTAACTCATAGGCACTCGAAAAAACAGGCAAGTCGAATTGGATGCTTTCGCCGGCCCCTGCGCCAATGGCCAACTGGGCATAACTGCTGAGCGCCTGATATACCCGTCGCACCTGATCCAGCGGCGGAAATGCGGCTGACCAGTTGCGGCGCAGGTTGTCTGCGTCTGTGGGGGCGTACAGCAGCACCGCGTAGGCTTTCTTTAAGTCTCTGCCTCCCCTGCCGGCTTCCTGAAAATAGGCTTCCAGGCTTTCCGGCAAATGCAAGTGTACCACAGTGCGCACGTCTGGCTTGTCGATGCCCATACCAAAAGCGTTGGTGCTCACCATGATTCTGGTGCGCCCTTGCACCCAGGCGTCTTGCCGTATACTGCGTTGCTCAGACGGCAATCCGGCGTGGTAAAACTCGGCAGATACCCGATTTTCTTTCAAAAAGCCGGCCACTTGTTGCGCTTCGCCCCGCGTGCGCACGTAGACAACGCCGCTGCCGGGCACATTTTGCAACACGTCGAGCAGTTTGTCGCGTTTTTTTTGTTCATATAAAACGGCGTAGGCCAGATTTTGCCGGGCAAAGCTCTGCTGGAACACTTTTTTTGCGCGAAATGCCAGTTTTTCCTGAATGTCTTCCACCACTTCCGGCGTAGCCGTAGCCGTGAGGGCCAAAACGGGCACCTGCGGAATCAGTTCGCGCAAATCAGCAATTTTAAGGTAGGGAGGGCGGAAATCGTAGCCCCACTGGCTGATGCAATGTGCCTCGTCTACGGCCAACAGGTTCACCGGCATGCGGCGGATGCGTTCGCGGGCCAACTCGGTTTGAAGCCTTTCGGGGCTGAGGTACAGCAATTTGTAAGCGCCTTGCACCGCGTTGTCGAATACAATGTCGAGTGCACGGCTGTTCATGCCGGCATATACGGCGGCCGCAGGGATGCCACGCCGCTGCAGGTTGTACACCTGGTCTTTCATCAGCGCGATCAGCGGCGACACCACAATGCATAAGCCTTCCTGGCACAGGGCCGGCACTTGAAAACAAATGGATTTGCCGCCGCCGGTGGGCAGCAAGGCCAGCGCATCGTGTCCTTGGAGGACGGCGTCAATAATGTCGCGCTGAAGAGGGCGGAATTCCGAATAACCCCAGTATTGTTTAAGAATATCAACCGGATTTTTCAAAATGAAAGCGTTTGCCTGGCAAAGATAGGATTTAGCATTTGTTTGTTAAGATGCTGCTCGTGAAGCCTACAAATATTTTATTTACATTAAAAATACATAAAGTTAACAAATAATTATCATTAAACGCGCTTTTGTCATAATTTATCAACAAACAACAAACTTAATGCAAAATTTGCAGTATATAAATACCAGCAAAGCTATTTTTACAGGATTAAATCAATTTCACACAAACCAATTTAGTTCCGATGAAGCAAATTTTCCTTACGCTTTTCGCTTGTATAGTTGTTGTTGCACTACAAGCTCAAAAAACGCTGGAAGTACAGGTAAACGCCCCAAGCGATGACCTCGAAGAGTACATTCCCAGCCCTACCCAAACTCAAACCGTTGGTGCATTGGATGCCGGCAGTTCCGACCTGGAGTTGGGTTCTGAAAATGCAGGCAATACTGCTGCCCAATTGGTTGGCATGCGTTTCAATGCCATTGACATCCCCAAAGGCGCCCTCATCCTGCGCGCTTACCTGCAGTTTCAAGTGGATGCTACTGCCAAAAACACAGACCCTTGCCAACTGTGGATTTCTGCTCAAAACGCCGCCAACCCGGTTACGTTTGACGCCGGCACCCCATTCAACATCAGCTCACGCCCACGCCTCAACGACTCTGTTTACTGGCAAATTCCAGCCGGCTCATGGGCTACAGTAGGTGAAGCAGGTGCCGACCAGCGTTCGACCGACATTGCCCAACTGGTGCAAACCCTCGTGAACCGCAGCGACTGGAACACCGGCAACTCTATGGTGTTTCTGATCTGGGGCGTTGGTACGCGCGAAGCAGAATCGCAAGACGGCTCTCCTTCCGGCGCGCCAAAACTCGTCATCGAATATTTGGAGGTGAGTACCCTCGAAGCTCAGGTATCTGCTCCAGAGGACGACCTGGAAGAGTACATCCCCGGCCCTGGCCAAACACAAACGATTGGCGCATTGGACGCCGGCAGCTCCGACCTTGAACTGGGTTCCGAAACCGCAGGCAATACTGCTCCTCAGTTGGTTGGTGTGCGTTTCCGCGACCTGAACATCCCGAAAGGCGCCGCTATCCTGTCTGCATACCTGCAGTTCCAGGTAGACGCTACGGCAAAAAATACCGATCCGTGCAACATCTGGATTTCTGCTCAAAATGCCGGAAACCCTGTATCTTTTGATGCTGCCACCCCATTCAACATCAGTACACGCCCGCGCCTCAATGACTCCATTTACTGGCCTATTCCTGCTGGCTCATGGGGTACGGTAGGTGCAGCAGGAGCAGATCAGCGCTCGACCAACATCGCTGATCTGGTACAAGCACTGGTAGACCGTCCCGACTGGGCAGCAGGCCAGTCTATGGTATTCCTCCTTTGGGGTGAAGGCACCCGCGAAGCAGAGTCGCAAGACGGCTCTCCCTCCGGCGCGCCCAAACTGATCATCAACTACGTCCCTATTGACAAAATTGAAGCACAAGTGTCTGCTCCGGAAGACGACCTGGAAGAGTACATCCCGGGCCCTGGCCAGACCCAAACTGTAGGTGCATTGGACGCTGGCAGCTCCGACCTCGAATTGGGCTCCGAAAATGCAGGCAACACTGCTCCTCAGTTGGTGGGTGTGCGTTTCCGTGACCTGAACATCCAAAAGGGTGCCTTGATTCAGCACGCTTACCTGCAATTCCAGGTGGACGCAACGGCTAAAAACTCCGACCCTTGCAACATCTGGATTTCGGCTCAGGATGCCGGCAACCCAACCTCTTTTGACGCGGGCACACCGTTCAACATCAGCGCGCGTCCACGCCTGAACGACTCGATCTACTGGCCTATTCCGGCTGGTTCATGGGCGACCGTTGGTCAGGCCGGTGCCGACCAGCGTTCTACAGACATTGCGCCGCTGGTGCAGGCTTTGGTTAACCGCGGCGACTGGGCCCCAGGCCAATCCATGGTTTTCCTCCTCTGGGGCGTAGGTACCCGCGAAGCTGAATCACAAGACGGCTCGCCTTCCGGTGCACCCAAATTGATCGTAGAGGTAGTAAGCGCTGGCACCGACCCAGGTAACCCGACAACTTCCTACCCGGTTCAAGCCAAGTCCGACTGGTCTTATTTTGACGAAGGCACCAGCCCCGGTGCTGCCTGGACCGATCTCGCTTTTGCTGATGCCTCATGGGCTTACGGCAAAGGACCCCTGGGTTACGGCATCAGCGATGTGACCACACCGGTATCTTTTGGTGCCGACGCCAACAACAAGCACATCACGACCTACTTCCGTAAGCGCATCAACATCGCCGACCTGGCTACTGTGCCTAATAAACTGGCTGTACAAATGCGTTCGGACGACGGTGCCATCGTGTACATCAATGGCCAGGAAGCTTTCCGCACCAACATGCCTGCAGGCGCTGTTGCAAACAACACACTTGCTTCGGGCGAAGTAAGCGGCAACAGCCAGGAGGTTTACTTCACGTTTGACGTCAATAAATCACTGTTGGTAGCTGGCGACAACATCATCGCTGCTGAAGTACACCAGTCTGCTGCCAACGGTGCAGACCTGATTTTTGACCTTGAGCTGGGCGAAGGTTTCGGCTCGACCAACCCAACCGACCTGGGCTGTGTTGATCCGGCCGATGACCACATTGGTTGTTTCCGGTCGCTGATTCCACGTGAACAAAACGATACCCTTGAAATTCCTTCTACGCACGCGTTCCAGTACATTTCGTTCACGGGCGACGCCAATACAGGCGCAGGTGTTATTCCTTCCAATTTCGACTTTACCGGTTTTGTACCAGAAAAAGGCAGCAGCCGCCGCGGCCGCCTGTCCATCAACCACGAGCGCGATAACCGCGACGGTGGCGTGACCATCATGAACCTGTTGTTTGACTTCAACACAGGTTTGTGGACTAAAGACAGCATTTCGCAAGTCGACTTCACCGGCGTAGCCAACACAGAACGCAACTGCTCTGGTACCGTTACCCCATGGGAGACAGTGATCACTTGTGAAGAAACGTATGGCTCAGGCCCAACCGACACCAACGGCGACGGTTATGCCGACCTGGGCTGGAACGTAGAAATCGATCCGGTTACGCGTAAAGTGGTAGGCAACCAGAAACTGTGGGCCATGGGCCGCATGAGCCACGAAAACGTGGTGGTGGCGCCTGACGAGAAAACGGTTTACCAGGGTGAAGACGACGGCCAGGGCAGCTTGTACAAGTTTGTAGCCAACAACCCGCGCGACCTTAGCAGCGGCTTGCTCTACGTGTTGAAACTCACCCAGCCACTCAATGCCCAATTTGATCCAACCGGCACAACCGGCCAATGGATTTTGGTGCCCAATACCACCATTGCGGAGCGCAACAACGTGAAAGCCTTTGCATTGGCCAATGGTTCTACCTTTAGCGGCATTGAAGACGTGGAAATCAACCCGCTTACCGGCGAGATTTACTTCGCGTCAAAAGGCTTTGGCCGCATTTACCGCTTAAAAGACGATGGCGCTACCATCAGCAATTTTGCAACATTCGTTGGCGGTCAGCAATACCGCATCACTTCCGGTAACAATGTTGTTACGGAAGATTGGGGCCTCGGCATCGATAACCTTACGTTTGACGACCGCGGCAACCTGTGGTCTTTGCAAGACGGTGGCCGCAACCACGTTTGGATTGTTCGCCCTAACCACACCCAGGCTGATCCTAAAGTGGAACTGTTCATGCACACGCCGTTTGGCGCAGAACCCACAGGCATGACGTTCACGCCTGACTACCGTTATATGTTCATTTCGATTCAGGAGCCAGCCAACAACGCTACGTTCCAGGCCGACGTTGCCGGCAACAGCCAGCGCATCAACCGCAGTACCGCCATCTGCATCTCGCGCGATGAGTTCCTGGGCAAACAACAGGTGTCTGCTTTTGAACCCGCAGGCGTACTCAACGGTTTGACCGTGTATCCAAACCCGTTCCAGAACAACACCATCGTTGAAGTGGAACTGGAAGACAACGCATCGGTGCGCATCGAAGCGTTTGACAACCTGGGCCGCATAGTTAGTGTAGTGGCCGACCAGCAGCTGACAGCCGGTACACACCAATTTGACTTCAACCCCGCTCAATCGGGCTTCTACTTCCTGCGCGTACAAGCCAATGGCGTAAACCGCGTGGTGAAAGTGGTTAAACAGTAATTGACAATTCAACTGTTTTAACACATTCAACTGATTTTGGAGGCGGCCTGCATGGGTCGCCTCCTTTTTTGTGGCTGCCAAAATGTTTATGAAACCTGCACCAAAAAAGTACAACCAGAATAAATAAATCAACGTAACTTTGCGCCCGCTTTAGTTTGTTTACAACCGGAGGAGTGGCAGAGTGGTTGATTGCACCTGTCTTGAAAACAGACGTGCGTGATGAGCGCACCGGGGGTTCGAATCCCTCCTCCTCCGCAGTTGATTTGGGATTTGGGATTTCGGATTTGGGATTTGGGATTTCGGATTTAAAAAAAGTGGCTCTTTCGGTTGAAAGGGCCACTTTTTTTAAATAGATCAATATTGGGCGCAAATGAGACTTCACCAAATCACAGAAATGCCTTCCTATCTGTACAACTGAATCGATTCATCCTTGCATATTATTGGAACATTAAGGTGTATAGCCTGCCAAATCAGCATGCGGTCAAACGGATCCCTGTGGTAGTCTTTTGTGAGTTTGTGGTAACTTGCACAAACGGCCGCTTCGAGTGGAATGCTTTCAAAATCCATTCTTTTGCAAAGATCAGGCAAGTCTTCGGGGGTAAGATTTTATTCTACCTTCATCATCACGGGCACGGTGTTGACATTTTCAACAGCCTTATAGAAGGTGTTGAGGTAAGCCATCATTTCGCTGATGCTGGCTTTGTTGAGGGTTTTGATCATGCAGGAAGCGAACAAGTCGTCTTTTTGGGATTTTATTTTCATAATGGCTTGTTCAAGTGCGGCCGGGTCAATTCCGTTGGACATCAGGAAGCGGTCGCGGACGGTGCGCAGGCCGCTGTCGGAAGAAGGCGTAGCATAATGCGCGCCCACGAGACCGGAGAAATCGAAGTCGTACGGTACGGTGATGATTTTTTCCTGACCGGCCACCTGGATGAGTTTTACGTTGCGCATCATGGAAATGTCCCAGTCGGTGTTGCCAATCATGTATTCAAAAATAGTCACCATGGCTGCCGATTCCATTTCCAGGTTTGAGGTGGGGATGCCGAAACCTTCCACTTCTTTGGCGTTGACGCGCACGCAGAGTTCCTCGATGTCTTCGAGCAACAGGGCGTACATGGTCATTTTGGTTTTGGGATTGTGGGTGTCGCGCAGGGTGAGGCGAATCAGACGGGCGCGGATGGCATAAGGACTTAGTTTTTCGTACATGCGGTAGGCTGCGTACTCGCGCAGGAGCAGCTCGTCGCCTTCGCTGTTGTCTATTGAGGGCAACACTAATTTCATCTCATTCAAGGTGTCCAGGCCTTCTTCGGCCAGGGTTTTTTTCTTGAATTTGATTTTCAACGGCGGCACTTCGGAGTTTTTTCGGCGAAACTTGCCGCGTACCCGTACTTCAACCGGATAAGATTTGCCGCTCTCGTCAAGGGTCAGGGCTGCGGCATGGTATTCAACATCCTTCCTGTTTTCCATCAGGTAGGTCAAGTCCAAGTCCAGCGTCATTTTCACGCCTTCTACCTGGGTCAGGGTGTTAAAGGCAGAGGGCTTGTCGCCGGAAGCCTGAGCCGAGGAGGCGTTTAACAACAGGAAAAATGCAATGGCGGGAAACGCCGATTGTAATGGGTGCAATATGGCTTTCATGGTGCAAATTTTAATTTTGTCAAAGAAGTCAGTTTGTGGATTTCGTATCCGTTTTTGACTTTTCTAATTTCGGCACAAAATTATAGCAAAATTTTGTATCAAAACAGGGGGTGTTGATGTTTTTTTTCAAAATTAATGCTAAGTTTATGCCCTTGCCGCCGAAGGAGGATGAGAAATGACGCGGGCCAATGTTCAATCGGATGCCCTCAATTGACAACCGAAAACGCTTTGCGGTTGCAAATTATGGCATATAGATGACAAAATACAGGTCTATATTGGACGAGCCTCGTTTTTTTCCTCACGAATGACCAAAATCGGTCTACCAAAAAATGGAGACGACGCGCAGGAAAGACCGGTGAATAAATGGCCGGTATACGCGTCAAAATGGAGAGCACATTTTTTCTGCTTCAGATGCAGGAAACGCCAACTTTGGCGAGTCTTTGTTCAAAATTTGAACAAGAGCATCACCCAGCCCGCTATAAAACACAGCCCGCCAATAGGGGTAACAGGGCCCGCCCACGACACCGAGAAGGGCAATAAGTTGCGCACAGCCAGCAGGTACAACGAACCTGAAAAGAACAACATGCCCAGCAGCATCAGCAACGCGCTCCACCGCATGTTGCTGCCCACGCCTTGCTGCATCATATACAGGGCCAATGCCAGCACAACCAGGGTGTGCACAAACTGGTATAAAACGGCTTTTTCCCAAATGCCAATTTGGTATTCATCGAGGTGCGGCTTGAGTCCGTGTGCGCCAAAAGCGCCCAGGGTCACCGCCATTGCGCCCGACAAAGCAGCGGCGCGCATAAAAAAAAGAGCTGTCATGCGGAGTATTTTGCCACAAATGTATCCTGAGCGACATCGAATTGTTGCTTCGCACGCCAAAAATCTTTTACTTTTACCGCGCTCACCTAAAGTTGCTCTTATGAAAAAAATGCTCCTCCTCTCTGCCTTGATGTGCCTGTTTACCTTTGTCAGGGCCCAACTGCCCAACGGCAGCATTGCGCCGGATTTTACGGCAACCGACATCAATGGCCAATCGCATAACCTCTATAGCCTGCTTAACCAGGGTTACACCGTTTATCTGGATGTTTTTGCCACCTGGTGCGGACCTTGCTGGAACTACCACCACTCCAACGCTTTTAAAACCCTGTGGGAACAACATGGGCCACCGGGAACGGACGACGTCTATTGTTTGATGATTGAAGGTGACCCCAGCACCAACACCAACTGCATTTACGGCCCCAGCGGGTGCAACAACTCTACGTGGGGCAACTGGACTACCGGCGTACCGTACCCCATTATCGACAATTCCGCTGTGGCAGATTTATATCAAATCAGTTATTACCCAACCATTTACATGATTTGTTCAAGCGACAAAAAAGTGTACGAGGTGGGGCAATTATCTGCCAGCGGGCTTTGGAACAAACGAAACGTCAACTGTGCTTCCGTGGTGTCGGTTACGGTCAACAATGTGTCTGACGTGCGTTGCCTCGGTACCAACACCGGTGCCATCGACATCACTGTGGGCGGCGGCATCGCGCCTTACACCTATAACTGGAGCAATGGCGCCCAGACGCAAGACCTGGTCAATGTGCCCGCCGGCACTTATTCGTGCACGATTACTTCGGCAAACGGCGTGTCGGGCAACTCCGGGTTTATTACGGTGGCTGCGCCAGCCTCCGCCTTGAACCTCAATCTGGAGGAAGCGACCCCCGTGGGTTGCCAAGGCCAGCTTGGTTCCATTACCGTCGGCGCTCAAGGCGGTTGGGATACAAACTACAACTATCTGTGGAGCAATGGCCAAACCGGACCCAAGGCGGTTGGGCTGTTGGCCGGATTGTATAAAGTAACTGTTACCGACGACAACAACTGCACGAAAACCCTGAGTCACACCCTTGCGCCGCCTACATACCCAACAGTGGCCATCGCTTCGCCTGATACGGTCAACTGTGCGCATCCTGTGATAACACTCAACGGAACAGGGTCGAGCTCGGGCCCCGAATTTACCTACAACTGGATTGCTGCCAATGGAGGCCACATTGTATCCGGACAGCAAACGCTGTTGCCCAAAGTGGATGCCTCCGGTACGTACAATTTAATAGTAACCAACACCATTTTGAACTGTGTATCGGCAAAGTCTGTCGCTGTGGTAGCCAACAAGGCCGTTCCTGTTGCAGATGCGGATTCAACCGGTTGGCTCAACTGTACTATCCTGACGGATACTTTGCACGCACAGGCTTCTATCGGTCCTATTTTCAGTTATGTATGGACCGGCCCCGGTGTGGTTTCCGGTGGCAACACCTTGTCGCCGGTAGTCAACAAGGGCGGTAAATACACGCTGAAAGTCAGCAACACCCAGAACGGCTGTGTTCAAACCGACACCACCATTGTAAACAGGGATACGATACAGCCCATCTTGCTGCTGACCACGCCGGAGCACTTGAACTGCCGCAACGATACGGTGGCGCTGCTGACCAATGGTTCTTCACAAGGGCCGGATTTTGTGTACGTCTGGGAAGGCCCTTCCGGCTTTAGCTCCAACGAAGAAAACCCTGAAGTGGGTCTCCCTGGCTGGTTTGACCTGACCATCCACAACAGCCAAAACAACTGTTTCCGCCAGGATTCCGTTCAAGTTTTCCAATTTGCAGCCGTTCAAGTGGCGTTTGATACCATCAGTCCCATCACTTGCAACGGTGCGTCCAACGGACTTGCACGGGCTGCCGCAGATGGCGGATTTGGGGCACTCCTGTTTTCCTGGAATACCGGCGACAGCATTGCCCAGGTACAGGGGCTTTCTGCCGGCACGTACTCCGTAACCGTGACGGATGCCGAGGCCTGCAGCGCTTCCAGCCAACTGACCTTAACTGATCCGGAATTGCTTTCCATCAACCTCAACACGACCGGGGAAACAGCTGTGGGTGCCAACGACGGCACTGCGGCTGCCATGGCAGCTGGAGGTACCGCGCCGTTTACTTACCTGTGGAGCAATGGTGCCAATACTCCTTTGCTGAATAATTTGCCGCCAGGCGCTTACACCGTCACCATCACCGACGCCAACGCCTGCACGGCCCTCAAAACCGCCAGCGTGAGCGCGTTCAACTGTACGTTATCCATTCAGCTGACCGCTACCAACAGCACTTGTTTTGGCGCAAACAACGGGGCCGCTCAAGCACTTCAACTTGGAGGCAACGCGCCCTTCACATACCGTTGGAATACAGGTGAAACCACGGCAACTGTGATAAACCTGTCCCCCGGAACGTATACCGTCACCGTAAATGACGCTACCGGATGTGAAAACGCATCGGATGTGACCATTACACAACCGCCGCTGTTGCAAGTGTCGGCTACCGATTTGCAACACCCCTTGTGTCAAAACGACGCCAATGGGGTCATTGCGGTCACCACAAGCGGCGGTATTGCGCCGTATGGATATGCCTGGAACAACGGCGCCAATACGCCTTCCATCGAACAATTGTTGCCCGGAAGCTACCAGCTGACGATCACCGACGCTGCGGGCTGCATCAGACTGCATACCGCTACGCTTATCCCAAGCGACAACGAAGCACCCCAGATCAAGGCCCAAAACAGCACCGTTTACTTAGATGCACAAGGCAAACACACGCTGTCGTTGGCCGATGTGCAAGGAGAACTGACAGACAACTGCGCCGTTGCCAATTTTACATTCTTTCCTGTGACAACCCTGGGTTGTAATCACGTGGGTGCTGCCATTCCGGTCGAATTGCGCGCAACCGACGAGCATGGAAATACAAATTCACGGATCTTGCAAATCACGGTTGTGGACAACGCGCCTCCGGTGGTCAATTGTCCGGATGATATGTCGGTCAACACCTGCGCCCCTGCGGTTAATGTTACGCATCCGGCCCCTGTAGCGTCTGACAATTGCGGACTCAACACCATCATCGGTGAACAAACGGGAGGCTTGCCCAATGGCTCGGCGTTTCCGGTGGGCACCACCACACAGTCTTACCGATTTACCGACCTAAGCGGCAATTCGGGTACCTGCTCGTTTAATGTTACTGTGAAAGAGCCGGTTTCGGTTAATGCATACCAAAGCGCTCCGGCTACAGTCGGCATGTCCAACGGGGCCATTTCGGTTGATGTGGTGGGCGGAACGGCGCCGTACATGTTCAAATGGACCCGCGACAACCAGGATATCGCGTTTACGGAAGACCTCCAAGGGATACCGAGCGGTTTGTACACCCTGTACATCACCGATGCCAACGGCTGCCAGATCATTTTGGAAGTAGAAGTGGGCAGCGTGGTCCACACCACCGAGCCGACATGGGCGCGCGATATGCAGTTGACACCCAATCCAAGCGCCGGACTGGTAACCCTGACGTTCAAACAGGCGCTGGAGTCCAACCTGGTTCTGCGGATAAGCGATCAACAAGGCCGTTTGGTGCTGGAGGCCCGCCATCGCCAACCGCTGCAGATTGTGATTGACCTGAGCAACGAGGCACCAGGTGCGTATTACTTGTTGATGTCCAACGGAATCGAACAAATAACACGCACCCTGATCATCAATCGTTAACGCAACACGGTGACATCCCCGGAGCGCATTTCTGTTGTGCCGTCAATAAATTCCAGTTCGGCCATATAGATATAGACTCCGGGGATGACTTCCAGGTCTTTCCAGTTGCCATCCCAACCAAGGGTTACCACATTGGGCTCAATGTTTTGGCCTTCGTACACGATTTCGCCCCAACGGTCAAATATTTTCAACAACCGCACATTGCGCAATTCCGGGCCGGCATACACGGTAAAGCGTTCATTTCCGTCGTCTAATCCCGGGTTGAAAACATTGGGAATGTACACCCGGCCTTTATTTTGGACAATGACCAAAATGGAATCGGTAGCTGTGCAGCCGTTTACGTCTTCGATCGTGATGAAGTATTCGGTAGTTACCGTTGGCGACGCAAACGTGCGCAGTTCCTTTAGTTTGGAGAGCGTTGAGTCCGGACGCCATTGTATGTCGGTGAGCATAAAGGAATTGACCAAGGGATTCAGTATGGTAAACTCGCCGAGTGCGACCGTCACATCCGGCCCAGCGTCTACGAGCAGGGTAGGGGAGGAGATGATGTCGAACATTTCTTCGTAAGTACAACCATTGGCGTCTGTGATTTCCAGTGTGTACACGCCTGCAGGCAAATTAACAGCTTCCGGCGTAACCAGCGGGCTGCCATTCAGGCTATATGAAAATGGCCCTACGCCACCAATCACCGTATCCACTACAATGAGGCCGTTTTCATCGTCGGCGCAACCCGCATTTTCTATGGTCAGCGAAGGCTCTATGGGCAAAGGTGCGCTGAGGATAATGGTATCTGCCCAGGCGCATCCGGCAGCGTCTGTCAGGGTAACCGAATAATTGCCAACTGGCAGGTCGCTCCGGGTTAACACCACGGAGCCATTGTCCCATTTGGCAGAAACGGGGCTTAGTCCGCCCACAGGCGTGACCGTCAGGACGCCGTCGGCACCGCCTTCGCAGGATACCCCAAAACCGTTGTTGTTTGAGGCCTGCAGGTTGCCACTCAAATCAGACAAGCTGATGGTCACGGCTTTTCCAGGGGTGGCGTCGCACAGCCCTGCCGCCAATACGACATTTGCAGCGCTGTAAGTCGTGTTGCTCAACGGCACAACGCTGATGGTTTGTCCATTGGTGGCGTTGACAACCGGAATGGGCGCAGGCCCGCCCACCACATCGAAAGTAGCGGTTGAAGCGTTGTTGATCGAAACGGTCAGCGTGGCCGATTCGCCCTGGCAAATGGTGGCATCCTGGCTCAAATTGATACTTGGAATCGGATTTAAGTTGATGTTCACCGATCCGCTCACTGTTCCTGTGCAGTTTTGATCGCTCACGGTTAGCGGAATGTACGTTTGTGGTTGCTGCACATTGGTTGATGATATGCAGAAAACCGGGCCGGGCGATTGCTGGGTGACCACATTGCCGTTTAGGGAAAACGTAAAATCAAAAGGCGCTTTTCCGGTAAATTGTATGCAGAAAACGACATTGTCTCCCGGGCACAACGAAGTGTCGCCGGAGAACAACGCCGTTGGCGGTTCACGGAATTGAACGGATACGGGTGTTGCCGACAACGACAAACAGGGGTCATTTTGGTCTATGCTGCCATTGGGCAACAGGTTACCCGCAATAGCAGCCACATAATAGGTTACTCCGGCCGTCATGTTGCTCAGGAAAGCGAATTCCGGCACGCTGTTTATAGCCAAGATGCTTTGAAATGGCATGTTGATGTCTGCAAACAACACATATTGCAGGCCGTCTCCGGGCTCCAGCTGTGCGTCGCCCCCTGGCGTCAGCAATAACGTATCGGTGGTGCAGGCCATGTTGGGCACTACGTTCACGCTGCCGGCTTCGGTGGCGCAAGTGCAGGTGACTGTTCCGCTCACCACGGCCGTACAGCCGGTTGAAGACGTCACGGTGACGTTGTAGCCGCCTGCTACGGGCAAAGGATTCGAAGTAAAGGCTGTGCCATTAAACGTGCCGGTAGCGCCGCTCACGGTATAGACAGGGTCTGGGGCGGCACCGTTTTCAACGTCGAATTGCAGCACAAACGACGATTGCTGTGCGTCGCAGCCGGTTTGCACATTGGTAATCTGGAACGGCGTTTCTACAAACACGGTTTCTACCGTTCCGTCTACTGTACCAGTGCACCCGCCGGCGCTCACACTCACGAGGTTAAACGTGGTTCCGCTAAAAGGCGGTATGGCGCTAAAAAGGTACGTGCTGTTGTTGGTTGTTACGGTGTTTTGGGTGCCATTTTGTGCCCAAACCACCTGATAATTGGAACCTCCGCTCAGGTTGATCGCCAGGTTGGCCGAACTGCCGGTGCAAATGGAATCGGTCAGCAAATCAAGGCTTGCCGTCACGGGCGGCAACCAGGTTACCTGTGGCCCTTGCGTGACCGACAGGCAGGGATCATTGAGGTCAATGCTGCCGGCCACCGCAGCGCCGGCTACTGCCAACACGGTGTAGGGCACATTGGGCTGCATGACGCCGGGCAGGAAAGCAAAATCAGGTGTTGCAGCAACAGCGAGGATAACCCACGGCGCTGCAGGATCGTCTACCAGATAATATAATAAGGTGTCTCCAGGTTCCAGAAAAACGCCGGTTGGCGGATTGATGCTGCTTTGAGCGTCGTTGCACAGCGTCTGCGGCGTTTGGTTCAAATTGCCCGAACTGGTGGCGCAACAGATCACGGAACCCGTTGCCGTGTCCTGCCCACAACCCCAAATATCGCTTACAATATAGGTGTATGCATCAGCCACCGGAATGGGGCCGCTGGTGAACAACCCAGTTGCAGCATTGTACACGCCCGTAGGCTGTCCGGCGACGGTTACAGATGCAAGGTCTGCCTGGGTGACTATAAAATTGACGGTATATGTGGTGTTGCCCGGCGCACAGTTGGTATTGATGGCCTGCACCTGTGGTACCGAATGTGGCGTCACTAAGGCCGAGCCCGACACCGTGCCGGGGCAAAACGCGTCGGATACGGTAGTCAACAAAAACAACGAGGTATCCAACAGCGTGGTATTGATGATGAACGGGCTCTGGTTGGCTATGGCCGTATTCTGAACGCCGTTGCGGGTATACCCCACGTTAAATGGTGCCGTACCGGTAAACGCAATGGTTATTGGTGTCGATTGTCCAAGGCAAATGTCTGCGTTTCCACTGATTTGAGCCGTAGGCGTGTCGCGCCAAACAACAGGCACGCCAGCAGAAACCGAGCGGCAAGGATCGGGCGTGATTACACCGTTTTCGACCACCGCTGAAATGAAATAAGTGGTTCCAAACGCCATTATTCCGGGCAAAAATGTAAAATTCGGCGTCGTCGAACTGTCCAAAACGGTGCCCAACGCATTGCCCGGACCAGTGTGCAGCACAAAATAAAACACGTCATTCGGGTCCAGCACCTGGTCGCCATTATGGGTGGCCGTTACGGTGCTTATTCCACATCCGTTCAGCGCTGGTGCAATGACCAACGTGCCGGCATCACTAATACACCCGCAGGTTGTAATGCCGGATAAGGTGTCCGCACCACAACCAGCCACGTCGGTCAAAATGGCTAAGTAGGGCAGTGCATTGGCCTGCGGATCAGCCGTAAACTGGTTTCCATTTACCACGCCCCCAAGCCCGCTGACTGAAAATGGTGCAAAACCGTTCAGCGGCGCACTTAAGGTGTATGTATTGGCTATTTGATCGCAGGTTTCGGTGACTATGCCCCACGAGGGCGTTTGGGCCACCGTGATGGCGGTGGTATCTACAGCCGGATTGCCGCACACGGCGTCAGCAATGCTCAGTTCCAACAACACATTCACCGATAGCGGTAAGGACAGGTTGTACACCGGCCCCGGCAAATTGGGCACACTCACCGGAGCTTGCCCGTTTACGCTGTACGTCAGTGTGAACGGCGCATTTCCGTTCAGCGTAACCGGCAGCAAAAATCCAGGGTCGGCACAAACGGTATCTATGGCTCCAACCACCACCTGTGGTATCGGATTGAATACAACGGGCGTGCCAGTGCTCACCGACAAGCAGGGATCATTCAAATCTACCTGCCCTATGCCATTGTTGTTGCCCGCAACAGCCGAAATGCGGTACGTGAAGCCGGTTGTCATGCCCGGAAGAAAACCGAATATTGGAGCATTGTTGTAAGCCAACACATTGCCAAAAGGAAAAGCTGTGTTGTCATGCAAAATGAAG
Source organism: Saprospiraceae bacterium (assembly GCA_049317805.1). Taxonomy (GTDB): domain Bacteria; phylum Bacteroidota; class Bacteroidia; order Chitinophagales; family Saprospiraceae; genus M3007. The sequence goes on along the minus strand of JBMOHO010000003.1, from coordinate 9,204 downwards.
CCCAATGTGTCATTGGGATCCAAAACACCATTGTTGTTAAACACGGCGGTCAGGGTTTCTCCTGTACAACCGTTCAGCGTATCCAGGTCCATGGTGCCCGCATTGGTTGTGCAGTTGCATTTAGACTGGTCGGCCACCACAATAGTGTCACAGCCGTTTGCATCCAGGAAACAGAACTGGTGCGGATCATTGATGGGTATGGGGGTACTGGTAAATACGTTTCCACTGAACGTACCAGCACCACAAGTAAGGGTATACGGTGGAACGCCGTTGTTTATCTGAAAACTGACGGTGTAGTTTCCTGCGGCAAAATTGCAGTTTTGCACCACATTGGACACATTAGGTGCGCCATTGATGGTTACCGTAGCCGACCCGAGCACAGTGCCTATGCAACCCGGGGAGTTAACGCTCAGCAGGGTGTAAATTTGAGTGGTGTTGGTAATCACCAGGATGCTGTCGGGGTCGTCAAACGTGAAAACCGGCGGCTGTGCCACGCCATCTATCGAATACACGTACTCAAATGGACCGCTTCCGGTGAAGTCGATATACACAAACGTATCGGCCGCAAAACAATGGGCGCTGCTGCCAAACATTTGTGCGGTAGACGGACTGAACACCGACACCTGCGCAAAGCCGCTCAAATTGCCGTCACAAATGCCATTAGACAGGCTGTACAAGAAAAAGGTAACCCCGTTAGGCGGATTAACCGGAATGGTAAATACCGTGTTGCTTGTGGTGATGGGCCCGTACACAATGCCATCATCGTCTCTGTATGTAAACGTGAAGGGGCCTACACCCGTAAATGTAAATATGATGTTGGTGCCGCTGCCGTTTTGGCAAATTTGCCCACCACCGCTGATGGTACCGCCAAGCGAATCGAGTAAGGTCACTGTGGCTGTTCCGGAAGCGGTACCCGGGCACCCGATGCCGCTTACGCCGGTGAGTTGGTAGATGGTATTGGTGTCGGGATTGACACTCAAAATGTACGGGTTATTCGATGTGACGACTGTATCCGGATTGGCACCGTTGGCAGTGTAAATGAATTGAAATGGCGGATTTCCGGTGAAGGTTACGGTTAAGTCGGCCACACCGTTCTCACAAATGGTGTCGGTTCCGCTCAGCACACCATTGACCACAGGCGTTCCCACAATGGTATACGAGCCGCTGACCGTGCCGTTGCAAGCCCCGTTGGTCACAAAACCAAGGGTCACCACGTTGTTGCCCGCCTGCGGAATGATGGTGATGGTTTTTTTCAGGCTGTCTGCTAAAATGGTGTCTAGAGGTATGCCATTGACTGCATAGCTGAATGTAATGGGCAGCGGCGCGCCGCTCAAGGTCACCATGAGGTCTACAAGCTCGCCTATGCATACCGCCTGGTTTCCGCTTTGCAAAGCAGCGTTTGGGGTAGGCAACATCACCACATTGGCGGTACCTGAAACCGTACCTGCACAGCCGCCGTCGGACACTACACCTGTTATTTCGTACAACGTACTGGAGGCTGGTGTCACACTCAACACATCCGGGGTGTCAAACGTGGAATACACGGGTTGCAACACGCCATTGGCCGTGTAACTCGCACCCCACTCCGGCTCTCCTGTAAATTCAAACATCAAATCGACCATCTGCCCAAAACAAATCGTATCGCTGCCCGACAAGACGGCCGTAGGCTTTTCAACCGCATTCACAGTATACTCTCCAAAAACCTGTCCCGGGCAACCGCCCGCATCAAGCACACTCACCAGCGTCACCACCGTTATCCCATCCGGTGGAAACAATTTCCAGAAATACGGTGAATTGGAAGTCGTGATGGCGGGCGCTTGCGTTATCCCGTTGTATGCATACTCAAAGGTAAACGGCGCCTGGCCTGTGAACAATACATCCAGTACCAGGCTGTCTCCCGAGCAAATGGTGGAAGCGCCGTTGGGCATGGTGGCCGTGGCGGCAGCCGGCAACACGTTGACAAAAACCGATGCCGGTGTACCAGTACACAACGCGTCAAAATAGTTGTCAATAGAAATGACCACGTCGTCAGTTGGGTTGATGGTAAAGGTAAAAGGCGTAGTGTTCGTAAAAAAATCGTCCACAAAATTGCCATCGGCAAACACTTCAAATGTCCACGGCCCGGTACCTGTCAGGTTTACCGTCAGGTTAAGGTCTCCGCCGGCACAAACCGCATTAAACGGGTTGATGGTCACCGTGGGCGCCGGTAGGATATCAATGGTGGTGGTAGAAGGCTGCGAACAATCGCTGTTGGGTGTAAAGGTCAACACCACCGTTCCCGACAAACCGACCGGGTCAAAAAATGACCCGGAGACACCGGGGCCCGACCAGGTACCGCCGCCCTGCAAGTTGGGGTCCTCCAATTGCGTGAGGTTATAGGCCCCGTCCAGCTCACAGACGTCGTCTGAACCCAAATTCGGTGGCGGACAAGGCACATTAAACGGCATGTAGTTTGTAAACGTCTGCGCACAGCCGGTTGGCAGCGGATCGGCAACGCCCACCACCCAATAAGGCCCGCCGCCGCACAAGGCTGCCGGCACCGTGTAGTCAAATGGCGCTGCGGAGAACGGATTGCCGCCACCACCGCCCGGAAAACTGGGAATGTTCGGAAATCCGCAACCAACGTTTCCGTGCACGGGGAAAAAGGGCGTCCAGATCACAAAATCGCCATTGTTGTTGCTCGGATCTGCAAGGTTGTACGTCAACTCAGAGGTGCAGCCACAATCGAGTCCAACAACGGTAGTGCGGTCGCCATTGCCCGTATTGGTGAACGCGCCGATGCTTCGGCCGCAACCGTTTTGCATCACATAAATAACCGGAGCGAGTGGGCAAAGGCCACCAAAATTGTAGTTTTCATCGTAATTATCGCTGGTAAACACGATAATTGGAACCCCTGCGGGCACTGTTTCGCCTGGACCAGCGCCCACTACGGTGGCGTTTGTACAAATGGTCTGCACGCTCGCTACCGCATTGGCGTTGGGCTCCTCCCAGCTGCAACCGCCCGGGCCTATGTCGTCGTTTTGCGGACCCAGCGTGTTGTTGTTGTCGTCAAAATCTACGGTCATGTCATCAACCGTAAATCCACTGCCCGACCAAACCACCATATATTCATTGTTTTGCTCTGTACCACAGGCGTTGATGAACAAGGACAGCAGAAAAGGGCACTCCACACAAGGGCTCACCGGAAGCACCTCCACCAATGAGCAACCCATAAAGTTGCCCTGGTTGTTGTACGGATTGAAGTTGGCAGTGGTACCATAATACCAGTCGATACACGAGCCCGGTTGTAAGCCGCTGCCGCTGCCGCTGAGGGTCATCACGTCACCCGGACACAAGTCGCAATTGGTCGTACCGACCACACAATCCGGAGAGGTCAAGGTGGCTGAATTGTCGAGATCAGGACATTGCGCGTGAAGTGATAGAGCGGCTGAACAAAGCAAAAAGAAAACGCGAAGCAAGGCATTAACAGTTTGTGAAAATTGGGACAACATGGCGGAATCAATGGATGAGAAGAGAAACAGGAGAACCTGTGGATTGATCATAAGGCTTAACCGGCAAGATAGCGGCTGTTTTTGACATGCGAAGGTAAAGACTTCGTGCACAATTCTATTTAGCAGAAATGAGCAAACCGTGTTAACGGTGGATAAATTAACGATTAGCCTGCTCTTATAGCTTATTTTTGCCGATATGAAGGAGCAAAATGTATTCGAATTCCTCACCCAAACTTTACAACAGCAAGGGGTGGCATTGATTGCAGTGTCCAAAACCCACCCGGTTGATTCTATTGAGGCGCTTTACAGCCAGGGGCAACGCCGCTTTGCCGAAAACCGCGTGCAAGAGATGCTGTCTAAAGCAGAAATGCTGCCTGCCGATGTTGAATGGCACCTCATCGGCCACCTGCAAACCAATAAAGTCAAATTGATAGCCCCGTTCGTGTCGGTGGTGCAGTCGGTCGACAGCCTTAAACTGCTTCAGGAAATAGACAAACAGGCTGCAAAACACCAGCGTACCATCCGCTGCCTCTTGCAGTTTCACATTGCCCAGGAAGAAACCAAATTCGGTTTTTCCGCATCGGAAGCCATTGACATGCTCACTTTGCATCCCCCCGACACTTTTCCGAACATTGTTTTTGGAGGTGTTATGGGCATGGCCACTTTTACCGATGATGCAGAACAGGTACGCGCCGAATTTCGAACACTTAAATCCATATTTGACCAATTGCGACAAGGTTTTTTCGGAAATAACCCTGACTTTTGCGACCTCTCCATGGGCATGTCGGGCGACTGGCAACTCGCCGTGGAAGAAGGCAGTACAATGGTGCGCATTGGCAGTCTTTTGTTTGGGCAACGCCAACAAAGTTAACCTGCTGCATGCCATCAAAACGCAATATTTCATCAACAAAACCACATGAAACAACTCATTTTTGCAGCATTGCTGTTGCTTTCGTCCTCTGCATTTTCGCAAACCATTTCCATCGCTGAAGCGCGCTCCAAACAGCCCGGGAGCATTATTACAGTCGCGGGAATCGTGACCAACGGATCTGAATTGGGCACTATTCGTTATATGCAGGACGCCACTGCCGGCATTGCAGCATTTCCGGGCACAGGATCGGTAGCCGGTTTTGCCGCTGCGGTCAAAGAAGGAGACAGCCTGCTGGTTACCGGTACATTGGTCGATTTCAACGGCCTCCTGGAGCTCAGCCCGATTGCTTCTTTTCAGGTACTGGCCTCTGGTAAGCCATTACCGGCACCCAAAGTCCTGAGTGGACTCAACGAGATCACCGAAGCCCTCGAAAGCCAGTTGGTGTCGGTGCCCTGTGTGGGTTTCCCGACCGCAGGTGCCACGTTTTCAGCCAGCGGTACCTACGACATTGCGGACAGCGACGCCAATACCTCGCGCATTTTTTTGCGCAACAGCCACCCGCTTATTGGCACCGCTGTGCCAACAAGTCCGGTACTGCTTACTGCCATTTCCGGCGAATACATTGAAAAACAACTGTTGCCCCGATATGCCGCCGACCTGGTCGCGCAGCCTTGTTTTTATTTTACCCAAAACCTGCGTTTGGACGATTTTCAACAAAACAGCCTGTCTTTTTCCTGGAAAACAAACCTGTTGTCGGCCAGCTTCCTGCAATGGGGTGCCACGCCCGCACTTGGGCAAACGATCAACCTGACTACGCCGTCCTTGAACCACAGCACGCAGATCAACAACCTGCAAGCCGGCAATGTTTATTGGGTGCAGGTGCTTTCCATTCATCAGGGCGACACCATTCGCTCGGAGGTTCGCCCGTTCACCACCGTTTCCGCTTCTTCCGGTCGCATCAAAGTGCTGTTTAACCATGCGATTGACGACGCCATTGCCGCCCCGTATGTGGCCGACGGCCTCACATTTGACGACTGCCTGCAAGAAATCATCAACCGGATCGACAGCGCGTGTTGCAGCATTGATGTATCGGTGTACAACAACAACCGCGACGAGATCGTAGACCGGCTCAAGGCAGCTGCGGCACGCGGGGTGCAAGTGCGTTATGTGGCCGCTGTGAATGGCAGCAGTTTTGCCCTCGATCCGCCGCCGCCTTTCCCGGTGATTTATGGCAACGAGGCCGAACTGATGCACAACAAATTTCTGGTGTGCGACGCCAATGACGCCAACAAAGCCTGGGTGCTGACCGGTTCTATGAACTGGACCACAGACAACATCGAAAAAGACTTTAATAACGTTATTTGTATTCAGGATCAATCACTTGCAAGAGCTTACCAATTAGAATTTCAGGAAATGTGGGGCAGTTCGGGCGCACAGCCCGATACAACCCGCTCGCGTTTCGGGGCTGAAAAGCTAGACAATACGCCACATCAATTCAGGATAGGACAGGCGCCGGTATACAGCTATTTTTCGCCCAGCGACGGCACGTCGGCACGCATTATAGATGCCATGGGTACGGCTAACCAGTCTTTGTTGTTTGCGCAGTTTTCTTTTACCCGAAATGATATTGGCAACGCTGTGCTGGACGCCTGGAACAGGGGTGTGCAGGTGCGCGGCATGATTGAGAACATTGGTGATCAAGGTTCTGAGTATGCCTACCTGTCGGGCCTGGGCTTGCCGGTGTATCCGCATACCGTTTCCAATAGCCTGCACCATAAATACGCCGTGGTCGATGCCGAGCTTCCGGGTTCTGAACCCCTGGTGGTCACCGGTTCGCACAACTGGTCGCAGGTAGCAGAAGAAGGCAACGACGAGAACACCCTCATCATCCAGGATGCGCGCGTTGCACGGTTGTTTTGGGCCGAGTTTGAACGCCGTTGGGCCGAAAACAGCACCTCTACACAAGACATTCCGACGGCGAAGGGCTGGTCTGTGTATCCCAACCCAGGCTGCGATCAACTGCAAATGCGCCAGGCTGATCCGTCAAGCCAGACGGTTTCCTATCGGGTGTATGACGCTGGCGGGCAACTTTGGCTCACGGGCTTCGGCCAAAACGGATCAACCCTGGCAACCACACCGCTTCCTGCGGGCTGGTACACGTTGCTGATTATCGGTACAGATGGCGCCACCAGTATTCCGTTTCAGAAAATTTGCCGTTGAGCAGGCAGAAGGGGTACATCCGGTAGGGACAGACGGCGTTTTGCTCGGCGCCTGGGCACCCGTTCCGGCATTCGGCAGGGTGCTCGACCTGGGTTGTGGCGGGGGGCTCGTTGCGCTCATGTTGGCGCAACGCAGCGGCGAAGCAGTAGCGATAGACGGTATAGATGCAGACCCCGGCTCCGTGACACTGGCGCGGTATAATGCCGAACAGTCGCCCTGGGGCGCTCGCATGACTTTTATGGAGGCTACGGCCATGGAATGGAGGCCGGATGAGCATTATGACCTGATCGTGTGCAATCCGCCTTTTTTTTCAGAAACCAGCTTGTCGCCATACGAACACCGAAGGCGCACAAGGCACATGTCGGCTTTGCGTCCGGGCGATTTGCTGGAGGTGGCGCAACGCTTGTTGGCACCTGCGGGCAAATTGTGTACGATCATGCCACCTGCGGGCACCCAGCACCTGGCAGAGCAAGGGGCGTGTATGGGAATGTATTGTACAAAGTGGACAGACGTGGTGACCCGCATGGGCAAAAAAACAGAACGAGTGCTCCAGGTGATGGAGCACTCGCCATTTATTTATTGCAAAGATCAATTGGTGTTGCACGAAGCAGACGGGACAACCCATGCTGCGTTTCAACGCCTTTGTGCCGATTTTTATGTGTAACTATGCGAGCACAATCTCATTTTCGCGCAAAATATCGAGCGCTTTAGTGTAGATGGTATCGTCTTCCAGGTGAACGATGCCTCCGTTTGGCCCGGGTTCCAGATGCCATTCGACGATGTCGCCTTTTTCATAATCGTGTGCGCCAAAATAATTCCGCACGGTTTGTTCGTCTAATTGAAGTTCGTCGGCAATTCGATGGATGCTGCCGGTGGGGAGGGCGTGTTTAACGCGGCGCAATTCTTCAAATGTAATGTTCATAAGCCATTTTTGTGGTGAACGAATAGAGAGCAGTAGACGGCCATACGGTTGCCAATCTGCTCCCTAAGGTAAGTTGGTTTTTTACAAGCCACAAAATATTTTTGTAAAAAAAAACATGGATTAACAAAATTGCCGTCGAGGGCATACCTTTGACAGCAATCACAGTCTGTTACCGCAGTGTTAATATGCATTTACACCTGATTTCATTTGATATTCCATACCCCGCCAACTACGGAGGGGTCATCGTGGTGTACAACCAGATTCGTGCGCTGCATGCGCAGGGCGTACACATTATTTTGCATTGTTTTCAATATGGCGACCGAACGCCGCAGCCGGAGTTGAATAAATATTGCACCGAGGTGTATTACTACAAACGGTCGCGGTCGCCCATATACCAGTTAAGCACCATTCCGTTCATCATGCGCACCCGGATGCCGGCATCATTGCTGCGGCGCCTGCGCAAAGACAGCTATCCCATTCTCTTTGAGGGCATGCACACCTGTGGCCTGGTATGGCATAAACGATTGCGCAACCGCAAGAAACTGGTGCGCATGCACAATGTAGAATGGGAGTACTATGAGTCGTTGTCGAAACTCACCAACGACTGGTTGGATAAACTCTATTTTTTTTCCGAAAGCATCAAGTTGCAGCGCATTGAACCGCGCGTGTTGTTGCATGCGGACGAAATCCTGTGCCTGTCGACCAACGACCAGGCTTATTTCAAAAAGCAAAAAGCCAACACGCATTTTTTGCCGGCGTTTCACCCGCATACACAAGTGGAGAGCCAACCTGGCCGGGGCGACTATGTGCTCTTCCACGGCAAATTGAGCGTACCGGATAATGAGAAAGCCGCTTTGTGGCTCATTGATCGGGTGTTTGCCCGACTCAACATTCCGTTCGTCATAGCCGGCCTGGCACCCACCCAACACTTGCGCGACGCTGTATCCCGTTACGACCACATCACGCTGGAAGAAAATCCGGATGAAGAACGCATGAATCAACTCGTTCGGCAGGCGCACATCAACCTGCTGGTGTCGTTCCAAAGCGCCGGCATGAAACTCAAACTCCTGAATGCCCTATACCGCGGTCGTTTTTGCATTGTCAACGACGACATGATTGCCGGAAACCCCCTCGGTCAACTTTGTTATGTCCGCAACTCCAGCTCCAGCATTAAACAAACGGTAGAAGCCCTCATGAACGCATCGTTTGAACAACACCGCATCAAAGAACGCCAGGTGGTGCTGGATCATCATTTTTCCAACGACAAAAATGCGCTGCAACTGATGGAATTAATCCGTTTTGATTAGTCGTTAGTCTGTTAGTCTTTAGTCGGTTAGTCTTGATGCTTTTGGTATTTGGTTGGATGTAAGCCCTTTTAGTCGGTTAGTCGTTAGTCTGTTAGTCGTTAGTCTGTTAGTCTTGATGCTTTTGGTATTTGGTTGGATGTAAGCCCTTTTAGTCTTTTAGTCGTTAGTCTGTTAGTCGTTAGTCGGTTAGTCTTGATGCTTTTGGTATTTGGTTGGATGTAAGCCCTTTTAGTCGGTTAGTCGTTAGTCTGTTAGTCGTTAGTCTGTTAGTCTTGATGCTTTTGGTATTTGGTTGGATGTAAGCCCTTTTAGTCTTTTAGTCGTTAGTCTGTTAGTCGTTAGTCGGTTAGTCTTGATGCTTTTGGTATTTGGTTGGATGTAAGCCCTTTTAGT
>JBMOHO010000002.1:0-38404 GCA_049317805.1 Saprospiraceae bacterium | reverse complement strand
ACCCAATGGATTACAGCGTTGCTGCTGCTCAGCCTGCCCTTAATCAGCTCTGCCCAACGCCTCGCGTATGTAGACGTCAATGCCATCCTCGAAAGCATGCCGGAGTACACCAAGGCCCAGGAATCCTTAGACAAATTGGCCACCCAATGGCGCCAGGAAATTGCCAAACAGCAAGACGAGGTCAAAGGCATGTACAGCAAGTACCAGGCCGAGCAGGTGCTGATGAGCGAAGACATGAAGAAAAAACGCGAAGAAGAGATCATGAACAAGGAAAAAGAGGTGCGCGAAGCCCAACGCGTTAAATTTGGCCCCGAAGGCGCCTTGTTCAAAAAACGCGAAGAACTCGTCAAACCCATTCAGGACCGCGTATACAACGCCATCACGCAGTTTGCGGAAGAAAAAGGCTTCGAGTTCATCTTCGAAAAAGGTTCCGCCTCCGGCATGTTGTTCGCCGATCCGAAATACGACAAAACCGAGGACGTAAAATCCATGGTCAAACGCGGCTAAGCTGGCCTTAAATCCGATGCGATTGCCTTACCTTTGCGCCCGCATCGGATTTTTTGACTTTTCCATTCAACACATCATAATGAAGAAAACCCTCATTCTACTGTTCGCCCTTGTGACAGCGTGCAGCGTACAAGCCCAAAAATTTGGCTATTGCAACTCCTTAGCCCTCCTGTCGGAAATGCCCGAAGTGAAAGCGGCCGACTCGGAACTGCAAGCCTACCAGACCCAACTCACCAAAAGGGGCCAGGAAATGGTGGCTGCTTTGCAGGAAAAAGCCAAAGCCCTGGAACAGAAAAACGCTGAAGGCGGCCTCGCACCTAAAGATTACGAGGCGCAAATGCTCAAACTCCAGGAAGAAGAAAAAGGCATAGCCACCTACGAACAGGAAGTGTATCAGAAACTCGGCGAAAAACGCGAAACCCTCTACAAGCCCGTGCTCGATAAACTCAACGAAGCCATGAAGCTCGTGGCCAAGGAACAAGGCATGAACATGGTGTTCGACACCGGCAGCCAGGTGCTGCTGTACGCCGACGAGTCGCTCGACGTGACGCCCCTTGTAAAGGCGAAAATGGGCATTAAATAGTTACCGCCATGCACCCGGGCCCCATTGGCATTTTCGACTCGGGTTTTGGCGGCCTGACCGTATTCCGGGAGATCGCGCAAGCACTCCCGGAATACGATTATATATACCTCGGCGACAACGCCCGCGCCCCCTACGGCACCCGCAGTTTCGACACCATTTACCAGTATACGCTGGAGGCCGTAAAGCACTTGTTTGAGTTGGATTGTCGGCTCGTGATCCTCGCCTGCAACACTGCATCAGCCCGCGCCCTGCGCAGCATCCAGCAAAAGGATTTGCCCGCTTACGGGCCCAGGCACCGGGTGTTGGGCGTCATTCGGCCCACCGCCGAACGCATTGGCGAGTTCACCCGATCGGGCAATGTAGGCCTGCTGGCCACTCCAGGGACGGTGCGCTCCGAGTCCTACGTGCTCGAAATAGCCAAACTCCACCCCGAAATACGCGTTTTTCAGGAAGCCTGCCCCATGTGGGTACCCCTGATTGAGAACAACGAGCACAGGAGCCTGGGCGCAGGATTTTTTGTAAACAAACACCTCCGCAACCTGCTGCAACCCGAACGGCAAATCGACGCCATCCTCCTGGGCTGCACCCATTATCCGCTCATGACGGACACCATTGAGCTGTACTTGTCCAATCCCTCTATCCACATCATTTCTCAAGGGCCCATCGTGGCACACAGCTTAGCCGACTACCTGCAACGCCATCCCGACATGGACGCGCTCTGCACCCGGGGCGGTTCCCGACGCTTTCTGACCACCGACCGCCCGGAGGCCTTTGACGCCATGGCCGAAATGTTCTACGGAACACCCATAGCCTCTGAATCCATTGCGCTGTAACCTCCCCTCCCCCTGTGTCTAACCTCCCTTAACCTCCCCTCCTCTGCGGTCAAAAAAACCGCCGAAGGCGGCAATAATCACCGAAGGCCCCAAAAAACCTCCCTCAACCTCCTCACCAAAAATTTCACCCTCTTACAAATTAGTGTGGCTGGCGCAGTGTGGTGGACATACCGCACACAGACCGCTTGAATGCCCAATGCAAGCAAATGCACCCGATTTAACACGAACTTAATATTTCAACTTTAACTAAATCAATTGATTACAGAATATTTGTCGGCTGTTGGTCAATTTTGAACACTCCCACGCGGCATGATGCATCAATTAGCCTGTTTCGCCAAATAAAAATTTTTTCTCCGGGCTGTGCCACAAATTTTTTTACGCACTCTTGCTTTTTTGGGGGCAAGTCCCGCAATTTTGTACGGTACTGCACTACACCCAAAGCAGTACTCGCAACGGCCGGTTCGAAACGGCTGGAGCGGGTATGGACCTTAGGATTCTCTTTAATCCTTCCGTGTACAAGTCTTCTGAAAGGTAGACTGTTTCCATTCATTCAACCACGGAGGGGGGCGCACCTCTGATGCGCTGCACTCCAAAACCAACCACCCACAATGAAAGTTTTCCTCTTCAACCCACTCAACACCGCCCAGCAGCATAAAAGCGACACGGGAGGGGGTAATTTCCAGTTTTTATTTGGAAATAAACAATCAATTTCTCTTTTCACTTGTTGCTTAGCTTTTTACATGCTGATAAGCACAATACCGCTCAATCTATCCGGACAAACAACATGCGGCATCAGCAATAGTTGCCTTACCTTTTCGTCCCCCGCCAATTACAAGTGCATCAACGGAAATTTCACCATCGAACAGCTCTACACGAACAACAACCCCACTGGCGCACCCATCCTGTTGCCGCCAGCCAGCGCAGCCACCACTGCCCAATATGTTATTGTCAATGGAGTCATCACGTTTAATCAGGATTACACTTTCGCCAGCAACTCGGAAATTGTCTTCCGACAAAGTGCCGGATTAGACGTGAGCGCAGGAAAAGAGCTGTCTATAACGGAGTCCTACTTACACGGCTGCAGTACCCTGTGGGCAGGCATCAACGTCCGGCCCGGTGGTCGTATTCGTTTAGACGATAACGACATAGAAGATGCTTTTTCGGCTGTTACCATGGAAGCGGGTTCAAGCACATCACCATCCGGAATTTCAGCCGTTGACAACCGGTTCAAAAAGAACCACATCGGCATCCGATTGGGTAACGGTGCCGCGGTGGCCAACATTAACCTGCTGGCAGGTGGTATCAGTGGAAACAATTTCGATGGCTCGGTTAATCCACCGTCGACGATAGGCACTCCCCCCATCACCTATATTAATTTATACGGCATTCAACTTCAGCGTGTGTCGCAGATCACCATTGGCAACGAATCCAAGGGAATCAATACATTTACTCAGTACAAAAATGGAAATCTGGCCGCGGGCATCCATGCCAAATTTTCCAACTTCACTGTGGTCAATTCAATTTTCACCAAAATTGGCAACACAACCGATACCGAAATAGGTTACGGGATTGTCATCGACAACGATGCTGTCTCCACCAACACAGCCACCATCAAAGGATTGGGTTCGGGCGTGCTGTCTGTGTCTACTTTTCAAAACACAGAAGGATGCATCAGCATCGACCACGGCAGCTTAGACGTGACCAATGTAAAGACGAGCGGTATTCGCACCGGCGTGCATTATGAATCGTCCTCATTTGGACCTACACCAGTGAATGTTCGGGTTGACAACTGTTATTTCGACCAGTACACTGGCAACGGCATTTATTTGGACTGGGGCTTTTTGCCCGTCAATAACCTGAACATTACTAACAACCAGTTCTCAGACGTAACAGGGGTATTCTCGCCCTTGCCAAATGTGGATCGATACGGCGTGCTCATAAATGCCGATTTGCCGACCACCATTTTCAACAACTCGAACATCACCAACAACACGTTTGTGAACAGCGATAAGGACGCCCAAAACACCTACAAAACCGGCGGCCTGTTCCTGCGCAACATCCAAAAAGCGATGATTTCCGACAACGACGTAACCGACAACGATTCCAAAAGCACAACAACCAAGGACTACACAGGCATGCGCTTCGAAAACTGTAGACAGCTGACCGTGCGCGAAAACATCCTCACCGGATCTACGCTTGCCTACGCCACCACTAAAACAAGCGCGGGCATCAGCGTGTGCGAATCGGGTACCAACCTCATTTCCTGCAACGACGTGAACTTCTTCCGCACGGGCATCGGCTTCGAAGGCCAAAATTGCGACGGCACCGACCTGGTGTACAACGCCATGCGCAACCACAGCAACGGCCTGCTGCTGAGTGCCGACGCCATCACAGGACAGCAAAAAAACAACCGAAATGAATGGTACGGCGCCGCGTCGCTGGAAGGAAACTTTGCGTTTGCTGGGTTTGATGCGAGTGATGACGATGATAAAGACTTTGTGGCTATGTCCAAGTTTTTCATTCGGAATACTGACCAGACGTCCATTTCATGGGCCAACCCGCGCACCATTGGTGGGGTTTCGGACAATAACTACTGGTTTCAGTACCAAGCCGACACCCTAGAAGATTACCCCTGCGCCGTAACCACTTGCTGCGACGATACTGAACTGACCAAAGGGGAAGAGCGCGTACTGGAGGACTCCTTCCCGGCTTACGACGGGTACACCGCTTCCACTTGGGAGGCCCGCTTCCGCCTGTACCGCCACTTGAGTGAAGAAACGGGGTTGCTCAGCACCAACAGCGCTGCCAATACCTGGCACACAGCCCAAAGCAGCGGCAACCTTGGCAAGCTCTACAGTGCCTACCGCGCCGTGGAAAATGCCGGGCCAGACGCCACCCAATTGGGCCAGCTAACCACTGCATATAACAGCCTCAGCGCCTTGCTGGCACAGGTAGCTGCCAAAGATGCGCAGATCGGGCAATTGACGAACACTACCGGGGAGGCTCAACTGCTGGCCCAACGCGATTCGCTCATGAACCTGCTGATCAGTCAGCAAACCGCGTACAACCTGCTGGATTCTACTGTGACCGTACAAAGGCGTCAGGCTGCCGCTACGGCTGGCACGGCCTTAGGCGGCATGACCCCCGCCAACGCACACGAACGCTACATGAAGCAAGTGCTGGGCATCCAGTTGAACCTATTGTCTACAGGTAACGTACCCACAGAAGCACAGACCGACACCCTTGAGATGATAGCTGGCCAATGCCGCTACTTTGGCGGCTACGGCGTGGTGCTGGCGCGCATGATGGTGGGCAATCAAGGATACGCAGACGCTACCCTGTGCGGCGGCAGCGAGCGCAGCCGACCGGACGTGAATGCAATGGAGCTTCCAAACAACATTCAGGTATTGCCCAACCCTGCGCAAGACCACTTTGTGTTGCGCGTGGGTACAGCATTTACCCAGGGTCGATTGATGTTGGTTAACGCGCTGGGCCAGATTGTCCGCGATGAAAACTTGATGGGTATTGATACCTATGTGAATACAGCTGGCCTGCCTGCCGGCATGTACACCCTGTCCATACGCATTGATCAGCAGCCTGATCAGGTCAAGAAAGTACTGATTAGCCGCTAACTCATTTTCTAACCCACGCCCGCTCTGTGTAATTGCATACGGAGCGGGCTATTTATATTTTTAAAAAATGAAACAACTACTGCTTTTGCTTTTTTTGGCGCCTTTTGTTCTTCTTGCTCAAAAACATGATTATCATTGGATGTTAGGCTACAGTAATCCGATGAACAATGATACTTCAGGTGTTTTTGGTGGTGTCGTCATGGATTTTAATGAGTCACCAGTACGCATATATAAAAAAAACAATAAATTAAATTTTGAAGCCTTTTGTGCAGTATGTTCTGACTCGTCCGGAAGCCTACTTTTTTACTCAAATGGTATTAGAATACATAACTGGAAAAATCAATTAATAGAAAACGGTGATACGATCAATCCAGGAAGCATTTGGGAAAATTTTAAAAATCAAGGATATCCAAGTTCTCGAGGAGGATATTCTATTCCAAAACCCGGTAGCAATAACCAATACTATTTATTTCACACAGCCAGATTGATCAACGGTTCATTAATCGCATCTCCATTATATTATACCTTGATCGACATGAATAAAAATAGCGGCAACGGAAAAGTTTTAGAGAAAAATAAAATTATCCTAAATAGTATTCTACCAAATATTAGCACCATCTGGCCGTCATTTACAAAGCATGCAAACGGACGTGATTGGTGGTTACTTACGGGGTTCGAAAATACCAATATAGTTATGAAATACCTCATCACTCCAAATGGAATCATAGGGCCATATGAACAAACTACTCCTTTGACCTTGTCTAACAGCACATCAAACAATCTACTTTCGCCCGACGGTACCTGGTATTTACGCGCAAATGCTGGCGATGGTTTAGAGTTATTTTCCTTCAATCGTTGCACCGGTGAGTTGTCAAACCACCAGTTTTTACCAAAAGTGCCTGGTTATTTTGTAACGAGCGGCTCAGCAGTGTTCTCTGCAGATTCTAAAAAGCTATACGTCTCCGACAACCGCTCTACCGTCATCCAATTTGACCTGAGCGATGGCATCCTCAGTTATTCGCGCATGGACACCGTGCAGCAGTATGATCTGTTTACCGATCCTTTTCCACCGTTTGAATCCAAATACTTTTTTGGGCAACTGGGTGCTGACGATAAAATATACCGGGCCGCTGCCGCCACTACGCGGCCTATGCACGTGGTGAACCGTCCAAACTTACCTGCACCGCTCTGCGATCTGGAAAATCGGGGTTTGCAACTGCCGCGGTACAATAATTTTACCGTCTGCTACTTCCCCAACTACCGCCTCGGCGTGTGGGAGGGTTCGCCGTGCGACACCATCCAACTGCAAAATCCGCCGCCGGGCTTTGTAAAAACCTCCTACGAGGCATTTCTGGAGCGCGAGGCGCGGGGTACGCCACCCAAGCAAGTGCCCCCGCCCGACGTGCTGGAGCGCCTGCGCTTGTCGCCCCCCACAAAGCCCGACAATGAAGACCCTTTTGATCCGGCCAATCCCAAGCACATCACCTTGCGCGCTTTGGCCGAAAAGGGGGTTATTACCTGGGAAGAAGCCCTGCGGCAGATGCGGGCGGAGTGAGTTGGGCAGTGCCTGGTTGCCTTTTTGACAAAACATACGCTGGTGACATTCAGTACTAATATCGATACCCATGCAAACACTCAACACCACAGCATTCCTGGCCGCCTTATGCTGCTGCGCCACCCTGCACGCCCAGCAGCACGACGCTGTGTGGCCCTTCGGACTCCACGAGTACCCCGGCCAGGGCGCTTACGGCAATGCCGCCCTGCGCTTCGAGTCTTCCGGCGCTACCACCGCACCATTAGACTGGGTGCTCAACTTTGACAACACCTCGGCAGCGATATGCGATGCCGAGGGCAAGCTGCTGTTCGCCACCAACGGCTGCGTAGTGGTGAATGCGCAGGGCGACACCATCCGCAGTGCCGGCGGAGCACAGGCAATCAACACAGGAGTTGTGCACGATCTGGTGTGCGCCGATATTGGTTACCCCGTGCCCCAGGGCGTACTCATACTCCCCATGCCCGGAAACGATCAACGGTTTGGCATCTTCCATCTCGGTGCTCAATACGATGTGGAACAAAAATGGACCTTTTCGCCGCTGTATTTCACCATCGTGGATATGGCGGCCAACGGCGGACAAGGGCAACTTGTGGAGGTCAACAATGATATGGGAGTCGCCAACATGGGCATAGACGCACTGAGCGCAGTGCGCCACGGCAATGGCCGCGATTGGTGGTTGCTTGTTCCCCTGCGCAACAACAACGTGTATGTGCGTTTCCTCTTTCGCCCTGGCGAGGTACAGACGTATCCCTTTCAGCAAATCGGCCCCATAGCCAACTGCCCCCGCAACGGTTCGTGCGTGTTTTCACCCGACGGGCGCAAATTCGCACGAACCCAAAACTGCCGAACGGTGGTATTCGATTTTGACCGCTGCACCGGTACCCTGAGCAACCCCGTGGAGATGGAACGGCCTGATTATGTGTTCGGCGGCGGCGGTGTGGCGTTTTCCCCCAGCGGAAAACAACTGTTTGTCACTGAACAATTGGCTGTACTCACGGCGAACCTCAAGGAGGCAACGCCTGTGTTGGACACGCTTGTTCCATCAGACAGCACCATTGGCGTCAGCCTGGGACTCTTGCAGGTCGGACCCGACGGGCGCTTGTACGCCAACAGCACCCACCGAAGCCGTTACATGGCCTCGTTCAATCAAACGGATGACTTGGGCAATCTGGATTTTCATTCTAAAGGTATTTTTTTGGGCAAATACTCGTCGCGCACCCTCCCCCATTTCCCCAACTACCGCCTCCTCGACCTCCCCGGTTCCCCCTGCGACACCCTCGGCATCAGCCCTGTCACGCAAGCCTGGGCGGGTGCCACCCCGCAAATCCGCCCCAACCCGGTACAAGACATCCTCTACCTCGACCTGCCCACGCCCGAGCAGGTGGCCTCTGTGCAGCTCACCGACGCCCTCGGTCGGGTGGTGTACAGCAGTGATCAATGGAGGCCGTCTATATCGGTGCCCCATTTACCCGAAGGCGTGTATTATTTGATGATCCAGCAGGCGCGGGGGGCGGTGTTTTCGGAAAAGGTGGTGGTGCGGCGGTGAAGGGTATTGCAGCCGACCAACGCCCGTTACGAACTCACCCTTTCCAAATCATAGCCCATCACCACCCGTTCAATCACGGCACAGCAATCCTCCAGTTGCGCCTCGGTAATCACCAGCGGCGGAGCGAATCGGATGATGTTGCCGTGGGTGGGCTTGGCCAGCAAACCGTTGGCAGCCAGTTCCAGGCAGATGTTCCAGGCGGTTTTGCTGGACTCTTCATCCCGGATGACAATGGCGTTCAACAGGCCTTTGCCGCGCACCAGCTCCACCAATTCGGGGCGTCGGGCTTGCAAGGTGCGCATGCGCGTCCGAAACAGTTCGCCCATGCGTTCGGCGTTTTCGGCTAAACGTTCGTCTTCCACCACCCGCAATGCTTCCATGGCCACTGCACATGCCAGGGGATTGCCCCCAAAAGTAGAGCCATGCTCGCCGGGTTTGATGGTCAGCATCACCTCGTCGGAGGTCAATACGGCGCTCACGGGCAAAACGCCTCCGGAAAGGGCCTTGCCCAGGATCAGGATGTCGGGCTGCACACCGTCATGGTCGCAACACAGGCGTTTGCCGGTGCGGGCAATGCCGGTTTGCACCTCATCGGCTATAAACAGCACGTTGTGGCGGCGGCACAATTCAAAAGCGGCGGCTATGTATCCCTCGGCTGGCACGTATACACCGGCTTCACCCTGAATGGGTTCCACCATGAAAGCGGCCACATGCGGGTCTTGAAGTGCCTTTTCAAGCGCCTCAAGGTCGTTGTACGGAATGAGTTCGAAACCGGGCATAAACGGACCGAAGTGCCGGTAGCTGCTCGGGTCGGTGGAGGAAGACACCGCAGCCATGGTGCGGCCCCAGAAGTTGCCCTCGGCGAAAATGATCTTCGCCTGCTTGTCGGGCACTCCTTTCACCTCGTAGGCCCATTTGCGGGCCAGTTTAAGGGCTGTCTCGCCACCCTCCACACCGGTATTCATGGGCAGTACGCGGTCATAGCCAAAATATTGGGTGATGTACTCCGCATACGCACCCAGCTGGTCGTTGTAAAAAGCGCGGGAGGTCAACGTCAGCCTTTGCGCCTGCTCCATCAGGGCGTTGATGATGCGCGGATGGCAATGGCCCTGGTTGACGGCGCTGTACGCCGACAGGAAGTCGTAGTACCGTTTGCCGTTTACGTCCCAAACAAAAACCCCTTGCCCGCGGGTCAGCACGACGGGCAAAGGGTGGTAGTTGTGTGCATTGTATCGGTCTTCCAGCGCCATCAATTCGGCGGCGGCGTTGGCTGTTTCTGTGGTGGCGATCATGGCAAGGGCGTTTTTGTGTACATTTAGCCCCCAAAGATAGGACGATTTGAGAAACGGCCCTATACCCTACTCCCAATCCTGCTCGTAATTCTTTTTCTTGTGTGTACTACCCCAGGAGTAACCGAAGCGAAAGGTGGCCTGGCCAAAGGCACCCGACAGGTCGCGGTCATTGATGCCCGGGAAATCGCTGTCGGTGGTAAAGCGGTATCCGCCCTCCACCACGACGCGGAACCAACGGAACACGTTGAACTCGATGCCTGCGGCGGGCTGCACGATGAACAGCCGGTCTTCGCCTTCGCCGTCGAGGGTGGCTTTGGCTCCGCCCAGATCGACGTTGAGCACCGGGTGTACGGCCTTGTATGCCTGAAAAGCATAGCCGATTTTAAAGGCGTTGAACCGCATGTCGAAGTTGGAAGCCACGGGGTCGCTCCACCGGACATTGTTGTGGATACGGTAGCGTCCGTACCCCAAAAACAGCGATTTGCCAAACTCGAGGCCAAATTGGCTGCCTTTTACATAGGCATTGGTTTCATCAAACTGGGCAAGCTGGTGGTTCCAGTTCCACCAAATGCCGGAAAACCCGAGACCGCGGCGGCCAAGCACGGTTTCTTCCCGTTGGGCATTCAAAACAGACAAAGCGCTCAACAAAAAAAGCGCTGAAAGCACGTACGTTTTCATAAACAGACTATTTTATGTGGTCAAATGTAATTTGCAAACCAGTTGGAGACGCTCTAAACGAGTACAAGGTTACAAGCCGGGTTGCAGCAAAACAAAAAACAAAAGGTGAATACGCGCATATTCACCTTTTGCCAACACATTTTAACGTTGTTTAACGCGCGCCGATTGCTTAGGGCTTGATGATGACCAAACGTTTGGTGGAAATGGTGTTGCCATGCTTGTCTTCCAGGCTGTACAGGTAGGTGCCTTTTTTGAAGTCTTCGAGGTCAACCCGCACCGAACGGTTGCCCGACAGGAAATGGGTTTCTTTCCAGACTTCGTTGCCAATGATGTTGAAAATCTTGAAGGTGTAGCTGTCGGCAGGCAGGTTGGCGCAATCGAAACGCACCCAGTCCACTGCGGGGTTGGGGTGGGCCTGGATGGAGGCTTTGCCGGGTGCATCGGCGTCGGAAGTGGCCGAGATGCCGTTGAATTTAAATTGCACGTTTTGCACGGAGTCTAAGGCAGCGTTATAAGTCACTACTGCAATCTCTTCTTTTTCCGTTCCACTAAAAAACACGTACTGCACAGTGGTGTCTGTGCCGATCAAATCGCCGAAACCACCGCCGCCCGGCAGCAGCGTGGTCAGGTCAATCCAGCCCGGAAAAGGGAAGGTAATGTATAAATCTACCGCTGTACTGGAGTACGTGGTGCGTTTTTCGCGCAACACATCGTACTGAACGCCAAATGGCAGTTCACAGGTACCCCAGCCGTCTACCACGTCCGTGCGGGAGGTATTCTGACGGATGCGAATGGAGTCGATGAAATTCAGCCCGGCAAAAAGACTATCGGGCAATTGGTCGGTACTGAAAGCAAAATTCAGGTTGGATGTCTGCTGGTTGACGTCGAAAAAATTCATGGGTGCCCGGCGTTCAATCAGTGCAGGTTGGTAACGCCCCACAATGTTGGCTCCAAAAGCGGCGGCAAAATCACCGGCAAAACCCATCACCTGAAACTGGGTGTTGGTTTTGTTGAAATAAGTTTCTCCACCGCCGGCTATCACCACCAGATCGGCGCCCGGATACTTGGCGAAGTTCATGCCTGCGGAAGCAGGACGGTAAACCACCTGATCGGTTTCTACGGCTTCCAGGCCGGAAAAGTCCCAGGTTTGTGGGCCTCCGGGGGAGTAAAGGCGTTCAGGGTGGTGGGCGGTGCGTCGTCAAGGGCGTACCGAAGGGTGTCGTTGGTTGCAGGAAAGGTAAACGCAGACACGGTGATTTGGGCGGAAGCACCGAACCAAAAGGCGGTAAAAAGGGCCAGTAACATTCTCTTCATCGGAATATTTGATGTTTTAAAAAATGAAAGATTAAAAAAAGGCAGTAAACGCTGCCGCGTTTTGGAATTCAAAGATACGGTTTTTTAGTTGTCAGTTTTGAGTTTTGAGTTTTGAGTTTTGAGTACTGAGTACAAAAACCAAAAGCAGCGCCCCCAACTCAAAACTCATAACTCAAAACTCAAAACTGATTACTCAGAACTCAAAACTTGCAAATCGACCAGCTTCCGGTAATGTCCCATTTCTTGCATAAGCGATTCATGGGTGCCGCGTTCGATGATGCGGCCTTCGTGGAGCACCACAATCTCGTCGGCATGCTGAACGGTGCTGAGGCGATGGGCGATGACTAAGGCGGTGCGGTTTTCGAGCAGGCGGTCAAGCGCTTCCTGAACCAACTTCTCTGACTCGCTGTCGAGCGCGGAGGTTGCTTCATCCAAAATTAAAATGGGTGGTTTGTTGAGTAAGGCCCGTGCGATGGTGATGCGCTGGCGTTGCCCACCGCTCAATTTGCTGCCCCGGTCGCCGATGATCGTGTCGTATCCCAGGGGCAGGCGGGCAATAAACTCCTCGGCGTTGGCCTTTTGGGCCGCTTCCTGGATGTCGGCCAACGAGGCCTGCTCGTTTCCAAAAGCAATGTTGCTTCGAATGGTGTCGTTGAACAACACGGGGTCCTGGCTGACGATGCCCATCAATTGCCGCAATTCAGTGAGGCGGAGCGTACGGATGTCGTGCCCGTCAAGGGTGATGCGCCCTGCCATGGGGTCGTAGAAACGTGGCAGCAGATCGGCCAACGTGCTTTTGCCAGAGCCAGAGGCACCCACCAGCGCCAGCACTTTGCCGCGCTCCAATTGGAGGTTGATGTCAGCAACGGCATCGCGCTCCGCGCCAGCGTAACGGAAACAAATGTTTTCGTACACTATTCGGTCGGTAAAAGCCTGCACCGGTACAGGGTCTTGAATTTCTTCGATTTTCAGGTCGGCATGCAGCAGTTGCTGAACCCTGTCCAGAGCGCCTCGACCCTTGCGCACATTGTACAGGGCGGTATTGATGGCCTTTACCGGGTCTATGACCTTATAAAAGGCATACAAATATCCGATGAATACGTCGGGCGACATCTCGCCGCGGAATACCAGTTGGGAGCCATACCAGAGCAGCATGGCCACCACGCTCACGCCGAGCCATTCAGACAGCGGGGAAGCCAGGTCGCGCCGCCGATTGATGCGCACGATGCTGTCGGTGTATGCATCATTGGCCCGGTCAAAACGCGCCTGTTGCCAATTGGAGGCATTGAATCCTTTGAGGATGCGCAAGCCGCCGAGGGTTTCATCCAACAGGGAAATGAGGTAGCCCAACCGGTTTTGGGCGTCGTTGGAATGCCTGCGAAGGCTGCGGCCAATGAAGCCGATGAGGAGCCCCGAGACCAGGATCAAGCCAAAAGCGAAGAGCGTGAGGGCGGGTGCAATCCAGATCATGAACCCCAGGCTGACGAGCATGATGATGGGTTCTCGGGCCAATTGCTCGAGCATGCTGATCATGCTCCATTCTATTTCGGACATGTCGGCCGTCACGCGGCTCATCAGGTCGCCTTTGCGCTCTTCTGTGTAATACGAAAGGGGCAACTCCAGCATTTTGGCGTGCACCTGGTTGCGCAGGTCGCGTATGACATTGGCCCTTAGTGGTGCCAAAAAGTAAAGTCCCAGGTAGCGGAAAAGGTTTGATCCGAAAAAGGCAAGCACCAACAGGCCGCAAGTGATGACCAGCGCCCAATCGCGACCGTAGTGTTGGATCAGGTTGACGGAAAAGTTGTTCAGCCACAGTTGCAGGGTTTGCGCGGCCGTAAGCGCTTCATCTGTCGGTATTTTTGGCGCAGAGAGGCCGAACAGGTTGTTCAAAAACGGCAACAAGGCCGGAATGCTGAACAGTTGGAAGACCGACATGAGCAGGTTGCACACCAGCACCCAAATCAGGAGGGATTTATATCGAAGCAGGTATGGCCATAAAGCGCGCATGCCGGAAAAGCGGTTTACAGCGGCGCGTTGCGGAAATCCCAGGTGTTCAAAAAGCCTGTATGGAAGTTGCCTGCGCGGAAATCTTCGTTGCGCATGAGCCGCTGGTGAAAGGGGATGGTTGTTTTGACGCCTTCCACGATGAACTCATCCAGGGCGCGCTCCATTTTCCGGATGGCTTCGTCGCGTGTGCGGGCCCGCACAATGAGTTTGGCGATCATGGAATCGTAGTACTGCGGGATGGTGTAGCCTGCAAACGCGTGGGTGTCTACGCGTACGCCGTGGCCCTTGGGCGAGTGGAAAGACGTGATGTGGCCGGGGCAAGGTCGGAAGTCGTTGAACGGGTCTTCCGCGTTGATGCGGCATTCAATGGCGTGCAGCTCGGGGAAGTAGTTTTTGCCGGAAATGGGCACCCCGGCTGCAATTTTTATTTGTTCCTTGATGAGGTCAAAATCGATCACTTCTTCCGTCACGGTATGTTCCACCTGGATTCGGGTGTTCATTTCCATGAAGAAGAAGTTTCGGTGTTTGTCCACCAGGAACTCAACGGTACCCACGCCTTCGTAACCAATGGCGGTGCAGGCCTGGATGGCGGCTTCGCCCATTTTTTCGCGCAATTCGGGCGTCATGAACGGCGACGGGCTTTCTTCGACTAATTTCTGGTGGCGTCGCTGGATGGAGCAATCTCGTTCAGACAAGTGGCAGGCTTTGCCAAACTGGTCGCCGGCCACTTGTATTTCGATGTGGCGGGGTTCTTCGATGAATTTCTCCATGTAGATGCCGTCGTTGCCAAAAGATGCTTTGGCTTCCCGGCGGGCGGTTTCCCACTGATTTTCAAGCTCTTCTTCCTTCCAGACGATGCGCATGCCTTTGCCGCCGCCGCCAGCCGTGGCTTTGAGGATGATGGGATAGCCCACTTCTTTGGCCATGATCAGTGCCTCTTTGGTGTCTTGCAGCAGGGCTTCCGAACCGGGGATGCAGGGCACGCCTGCGGCGATCATGGTTTCTTTGGCGGTCATTTTATCGCCCATGGAACGGATTTGCTCCGGCGTTGGACCGATGAATTTGATGCCGTATTCGCGGCATACTTCGGCAAATTTGGCGTTTTCGGCCAAAAAACCATATCCGGGGTGTATGGCGTCGGCGTTGGTGATTTCCACCGCAGCCATGATTCTGGGAATATTGAGGTAGCTTTCGGCTGACGGGGGCGGGCCGATGCACACGGCTTCGTCGGCAAAACGGACGTGCAGGCTGTCGCGGTCGGCGGTGGAGTAAATGGCTACCGTTTGGATGCCCATTTCTTTGCAGGTGCGAATGATGCGCAGGGCGATCTCGCCGCGGTTTGCGATGAGTATTTTCTTAAACATGACGGCAACGATGGTTAAACGGTGGAAGCACGGCAACGGGTAGGTTAGGCCGGCTCAATCAGAAACAGCGGCTGATCGTACTCCACAGGACTGGAGTCCTCCACGAGCACTTTTACAATTTGGCCCTTTACCTCCGACTCAATTTCATTGAAAAGCTTCATGGCTTCGATGATGCAGACGGTGTCGCCCACCTCCACATCGTCGCCAATTTTAATGAACGGTGGTTTGTCCGGCGATGCCGAGCGGTAAAAAGTGCCAACCATGGGCGATTTGATCTGGATCAGGTTGGACGCTTCCGGCTTGACGACCGTCACGGCAGGTTGAACATCGGGCAAGGGAGCCTGCACCGACGAGGCTGCTGCGGGCGGCGGCGGGGCAGAGGGTGCCGCGGGCTGGGCCACAGGCGGAGTGGGCGCGTACAAGACCGGCGGGGGCGCACCTTCAGGCAGCTGGGCCGCCTGGTTGCGGATGATGATCTTGAAATCGCCTTCTTGTAAGTAGAAGGTCGACAACTTGTTTTTGGTCACAAGCCGAATGAGTTCCTGAATTTGGTTGAAGTCCATGCCCTGGGGGTTTATTTACCTCTTGACGCGTTCAATGTACGCGCCAGTGGTCGTATCAATCTTGATGAGGTCGCCTTCATTGCAAAACAAGGGCACACGCACTTCTGCGCCTGTTTCTACGGTGGCTGGTTTGAGTGTATTGGTGGCGGTGTCGCCTTTCACGCCTGGTTCGGCGTAGGTGATTTCGAGCACCACTGTTTGAGGCAATTCCACCGACAACAGGGTATCTTTTTGGGCGTGAAAGAGAGCGTCTACTACGTCGCCTTCCTTTAAAAACTTGCCGTTTTCGATCATGTCGCCCATCACCGTAATCTGGTCAAACGTTTCCTGGTTCATAAAGGCAAAGTCTTCGCCTTCGGGGTAGAGGAACTGAAATTTGCGACGTTCTACCCGAACTTCGGTGATGTTGTGTCCGCTTTGAAAGGTGTGTTCGATGACCTTGCCGCTGGTGGAGCTTTTCAGTTTGGTCCACACTTTACCGCTGCCGCGACCTACCTGAAACTTCTGGAAGTCGATAACCCGAAACGTGTCGTTGTTCAGCTCGATACACAGGCCATTTTTGATGTCTGCCGTCGTTGCCATATTTTTAGTTGAGGAGTTGAAAGGTTGAGGAGATGAGCGGTTTAGGAGTTTAGGAGTTTAGGAGTTGAGCGCGCAAAAGTAGGGTTTATTTTGCAGAAATGGAAAAGGCTTTGATTTACACGGCCCATTTTAGCAACAGGGAACCCCAGGTGAAGCCACCGCCAAAAGCGGTGAGCACGATGTTGTCGCCTTTTTTGAATTGATTCTGGTATTCCCAGAGGCAGAGGGGCAAGGTACCTGCGGTGGTGTTTCCATACTTTTCGATGTTTATGGTCACCTGATCCAAAGGAAAATTGAGGTTTTCGGCCACTGCGTTGATGATGCGGATGTTGGCCTGGTGGGGTACGAGCCACTGCACTTCCCCGGTGGTAAGCCGGTTGCGGCGGATGAGTTCCTGGGTAGTATTCACCATGCCTTCTACGGCATTTTTGAACACGCGCTTGCCGTCCTGGTACACATAATGTTCGCGTTGGAGCAGGGTTTCGGCGCTGGGGCGTTTTTTAGAGCCGCCGGCTTTCATGTGCAGGAACTCGCGTCCGGAGCCATCGGCGCGGAGGATGAAGTCGATGATGCCGTTGCCGTCGGTACACGGTTCAAGGAGCACAGCGCCGGCACCGTCGCCAAAAATGACGCAGGTATTGCGGTCTGTATAGTCAATGATCGACGACATAAAGTCGGAACCCACCACCACCACTTTTTGATACATGCCGCTTTGAATGAACTGGGCACCTGTGGCGAGGGCGTACAGGAAACCGGAGCAGGCGGCGTTGATGTCGTACCCGAAGGCATTTTTAGCGCCAATTTTGTCGCTCACGGTGTTGGCGGTGTCCGGAAAAGTCAAGTCGGGCGTAATGGTGGCCACGATGAGCATGTCGATTTCGCCGGGAGTGGTGTTTGTTTTTTCAAGCAGGGCCTTCACGGCTTCGGCGCACATGTCGCTGGTGGCCCAATTGGGCGTGCGCAGGATGCGGCGTTCTTTGATGCCAGTTCGGGTAAAAATCCACTCGTCGGTGGTTTCGACCAATTGTTCCAGGTCGTGGTTGGTGAGCCGGTCTTCAGGCACCCAGCCTTGAACGCCGGTGATGGCGGCGCGTAGTTTATTCGGCATGATGTAGCATCGAGCGTTAAGGAGGTCAAAGGTAAGGTTTCTTGCATCAATATTTGGTGATAAATGATTTTTTTTATGCAAATCCAAAGTTAAGATTTACATTTGCATAAAAATGACTGCATGTTCATTCCCCGCTCCTTGAGCACCCGGCTGCTGGATCTCAAAGAAAAATTCCGGGTAATATCCCTTACCGGCCCTCGGCAATCGGGCAAAACGACCCTACTCAGGAATCTGTTCCCGGAGTACCGGTATGTTTCGCTGGAAAATCCGGACTATCAGGATTTTGCCCTTCGCGACCCACGCCATTTCCTGAACGTTTACGACCGTTATGTGATCTTTGACGAAGCGCAGCGTGTGCCGCACTTGTTCAATTACCTGCAAGGTAAGGTAGATGAGGATAATATTCCGGGACAGTTTATTTTGTCCGGCTCCCAAAATTATCTGCTGATGCAAAGCATTACGCAAAGCCTCGCGGGCAGGGTAGCATTGTCTTACCTGTTTCCCTTGACTTTTTCCGAACTGGAGGGAATAGACTCGATGCCAAAGGAACTTAATCAGGCACTGTTTAATGGATATTACCCGGTTTTGTACGAACAATCGTTGACGCCCGCTGACTTTTACCCCAGCTACGTGGAGACCTATTTGGAGCGAGATGTGCGGTCATTGACCGCCGTACATGATTTGGTGCAGTTCCGCAATTTTGTGCGTCTATGCGCAGGCCGCATCGGTCAGCCGCTAAACTACCAAACGCTGGCTTCTGATGTCGGTGTTTCACCGGTGACCGTCAAATCCTGGATCGGTATACTGGAAACCAGCCACCTTGTTTTTTTATTGCCGCCTTATTTCCACAATTTCAACAAACGCATCATCAAATCACCCAAACTGTACTTTTACGACACCGGTTTGGCGGCTTGGCTGCTGGGCGTAAACAACGCGGCCGATCTAACCACGCATTTTGCCCGCGGCTCTTTGTTCGAAAACCTGATTGTGGCTGAACTGGTCAAACAAACATACCACGCCGGACGCCGACCCCAGCTTTATTTCTGGAAAGACAGCAACCAGCGCGAAATAGACATACTGGCTGAGCAGGCAGGCAAGCTAACCATTGTCGAAATCAAATCGGGCATGACAATCAATACCCATTTTTTCGACAACCTGCTTGCGTTTCAAAAAACGGCTGGCGATGCGGTACTCCAGCCCTGGTTAATTTACGGGGGTGACGACAACCAACAGCGCAGCCAGGCGACGGTGCGCAGTTGGCGGCGATTGGAGGGGATTTTGTGATCTATCACTTTGAAAACCGTTAGTTTTGCAACAAAAATCCACAACGCGGTTTTTACACAAGATGCTCAAACACTACCTTTCCCTCATCAAGTTCAGCCACACGGTGTTTGCCCTGCCGTTTGCGCTGGTAGGCTTCTTTCTGGGCGTGCTGGCGCGGCCGGATGGCATGAACTGGCTTTTGTTTGTCCTTGTGGTACTGTGTATGGTGTTTGCGCGCAGCGCGGCCATGGCGTTCAACCGCTGGCTTGACCGCGACATAGACGCGGCCAATCCGCGCACGCAGGGTCGTGAAATTCCGGCGGGCGTCATCCACCCGCAGGCGGCGCTGGGTTTTGTGGTGGCCATGTGTGCCCTGTTTGTGTGTTGTACGTGGTTCATCAACCCGCTGTGTTTTTACCTGTCGCCCGTAGCCTTGGCCGTGGTGCTGGGGTACAGCTACACCAAGCGGTTCACCTGGCTTTGCCACTTTGTGCTGGGCCTGGGTCTGGCGCTGGCTCCGGTGGGCGCTTACGTGGCAGCTACGGGGCATTTTGGCCTGGCCTCTGTTTTGTATGGGCTGGCGGTGCTGACCTGGACGGCCGGTTTCGACATCATCTACGCCCTGCAAGACGAGGCGTTTGATGCTGAGCACGACCTCTACTCCGTGCCTTCCTGGCTTGGCAAAGCGCGGGCATTGCGGGTGTCCGAGTGGCTCCACCTGGGTACGGCCATGCTGATGATTTTGGCCCTGCGCCGGGCCGACTTTGAAACGCACGGCGCTACGCATTGGGCAGCGTGGATTGGTACGGCGTTGTTTCTGGGGCTGCTCGTGTACCAACACCTGCTGGTGAGACCCAATGACCTCAGCCGGGTCAACATGGCGTTTTTTACCACCAACGGGGTGGCCAGCGTGTTGTTTGGCGCATTGATGGTAAGCGATCTGATTTTTTAAATAAATTTGCCATTTATAACCATACAATAAAATGACCTATCTCGCCCTATTCGCTTCCGGCACAGGCAGCAACGCCCGACAATTGATGGAATATTTTGCCGAGCACCCCGACATACGGGTGGGCGTGCTGGTGTCGAACAAACCGGATGCCGGCGCGCTGCAGCATGCGGAGGAAATGGGTGTGCCGACGCTGGTGATCAACCGGGAGTCGTTTTACAACACCGAAAATTTGTTGGTCGACCTTGATTTGTACCGCGTCGACTGGATTGTGCTGGCCGGTTTCCTTTGGCTCGTTCCGGCGTATCTGGTGCATGCGTATGCGGGCCGCATCGTGAACATCCACCCGGCGTTGTTGCCTCGTTTTGGCGGCAGGGGCATGTACGGCATGCGCGTACACGAGGCGGTAAAAGCGGCGGGGGAAACGCAAAGCGGCATGACCATCCATTATGTGAATGAGCAATACGACGAAGGGGCAATCATTTTTCAGGCCACTTGTACGCTGGAGGAGCACGATACGCCCGAAGACATTGCGCTTAAGGTGCAGGCCCTCGAGCACCGGCATTACCCGGAAGTGGTGGAACGGGTGGTTGAGGGCGTGGGCAAAGGATAATAACCCCTACCTTTGTTCCGGAATCTGCACCATGAGCCATAAACCATTGAACACCATAGCCGGTTTGCTGCGCGTAGAACACTGGGTCAAAAACCTGTTTCTGTTCATCCCGGCGTTTTTTGCCGCCCGGCTCCACGAACCGGTGGTGTTCCTACGGGTCACGCTCGGCTTTCTGGCGTTTTCTTTGGTGGCTTCGGGCGTGTACATTTTGAACGATCTGGTGGACGCGCCGCAAGACCGCCTGCACCCCGACAAGAAAAACAGGCCGATTGCCAGCGGTGCGGTCACGCCGCGACAGGCCATTGTGGCGCTGCTGCTGGTGCTGGGTGGCGGCACGGCGCTGGCGGGTTATTTGGGTGTAGACGTGCTGGCCTTGTGCCTGTTGTATTTTACGGTGAATCTGTTTTACTCGTTTTCCCTCAAACAGATTGCGATTGTGGACATCACCACCATTGCCGTCGGTTTTTTGCTGCGGGTGTTTGCAGGCGGCGCGGCTGCGGGCGTGGAGGTGTCGCAATGGCTCCTGGTCATGACCTTTTTGCTGGCGCTCATCCTCGGATTAGCCAAGCGGCGGGGGGAGTTTCTGGTGGCGCAAGACAGCGCTGTTTTTCGAAAAGCATTGGAAGGGTACAACCTGCCGTTTTTGGACATGAGCATGGTGGTGTGCTCCACCGTGTCCATTGTGGCTTACCTCATGTACTGTTTTTCGCCCGAGGTGGAGGTGCGCATCGGGAGCGATAAGATTTATTACACGGCGGTTTTTGTGGTCATCGGGGTGCTGCGCTATTTGCAGCTCACGTTGGTGTACAACAAAACCGAATCGCCCACGCGGGCTTTGCTGCGCGACGGCTTTTTGCAACTGGTGTTGCTGGGCTGGGTGGGGGCGTTTGTGTGGTTGTTGTATTTGAAAAGTTAATATGTATTACAACACATATCCAGTGCTTTAAAATCCGAATTGCTCAATGGTGTTAACGGATTTCCATGCCGACTTTTTAATAAATTTGCCCACAAGCGCATAGTCGCCTATTGTCAGTTGTGCTACCTGGTCTTTGGCGGGCTTGTTTTTATCAAATTGAGGCACTTCACGGGTACTTGATGTAAATCCGGGAGCAGGCAGCATGTGCCGAAGGATAAGTACAAGTTTGTCTTTGTGAAGCCATGGCATAAAATTAATCCCCATAGCGTTCACCTTGGTCTTTACCTCACTGTTTTCATTCGCTACGACTACGTAAACATATCCATCGCTGTTTACGCGCAGCAATTCATCATGTATGGTCAAGGAAGTATTCGTATATTCATTGCCTTGACTCAGGGAAAAATAACGAACCTGTTGCGAATTATCTCCCAATTGTGTAGCATACTCAGGAGCTTTAAACCGCACTACAAGTATATCATCCTTTTTACGCACAACGGGCATTGTAATGTAGTGGTTATCCTTATTGGGATAATTACCGCCCGGATTAAAGTTATAAGAACCTATATTATTGGGGTCTTTGTAATGGGCAAAAATGGGCATCGTAAATACCTTGCTGATTATGGGCTCCTTTTCTGCAACGGTGGCCGATGTAGAGGCAAGCAACTTTCTTTCTTTTCCTGAAATAATCTTGGGATTGGCAGTAATGATGCTTTTTAGTTTTGCCAAATCGGCATTTGACATGGAAGGCACAGGTACACTTGGTTTAACAGGTGTTAATTTGCCATTTTCAATGATGTTTAACGATGGCAAAGGCACATTGGCGTAAATGTTTTCGCGTGGCAGGTAATACCGGAGAAAAACGGATGCTGTGCTTACTGCATTGGGGACGATGATTAAATTCTTGAATTTTCCTTTTTCACCCTCCGGCATAATATGAATGGTGTAACTTGTCTTGTCATTTTCATCGGGTACTATTTCATAATCAGCCAATGCAAAAATACTGGATTTGGTTTGGTCATCATACAGGTTGAAACTAAAGTACCTGGCATCCGGAATTTTTCCCTTTATTACAATGCCTTGTCTTTTATTGTTTTCCCAACCATAACGGACGTAAACGGAGTTTTGGTCAGGGTAATAAAGCAAAGATGGATCACTACCTACATACGGCTTATCCCAGGATGACTCCTGCGCATTGGCCATAAACAGGTTAAAAACAGCAGAAAATAAAACAACCATTAAAATGACAGGTCGGTTAAAAACAGCAGGGAAGCGTGCTGCCAGAGCATTTGCTGCACTGGTTTGGTTGCCCGATCTGCCGCAGGAGCTTATCATCCATATTGCAGGAATAAGGAGTGGTTTTTTCATTTTTTTTGATGATTGGTGTTAACTGCGTTGAGGATCCATCATGCGGAGTGCCCTTGTCTTTAGGCCAATGCAATGCCGATGTGAAGCAGTTGCCACTGCTTGGAATCGTTTTGTTGATTGACAAGGCAAAGTTAGGAATTGATTGGTTTGTCCGTATAGCCCCAATGGGCGTTTTTTCCGAGGTCATGCTACTGGACATTCCTGAAAAAAAGGCAGGAAAGGCCGGATTTGGGTGCTTCTCAAGAAGCGATATACCTTTTTGTCATCAATTCAGGTTGCCCACCCGACCACCACATAAAATACCCACAAACCCACCTTATTTTTGCCCACCCGCAACCAAAGACCATCACCATGACCAATAAATCCATTGCCAACGCTTTTGATGAACTCGCCAACCTCATGGAACTGCACGAGGAAGACGGTTTCCGCATCCGTTCTTACCAAAATGCCTACCTGGCGCTTCGCAAAACAGACCAGCCCCTGGCCAGCATGACCGACGCGGAACTCAAGGGCATCAAGGGCGTGGGGCCCGCCATTGCGGCCAAAATCAGGGAGTTGCTCCACGCGGGCAAGATGGAGACCCTCGAACGCTACCGCCAACAAACGCCTCCAGGTGTGGTAGAGATGCTCGAAGTAAACGGATTCGGCCCCAAAAAGGTGCGCACGGTGTGGAAAGACATGGGCATAGAAACCATCGGCGAACTCTGGTACGCCTGCAACGAAAACCGTCTGGTGGAGTACAAGGGCTTCGGACTCAAAACCCAGGAAGACCTGCGCCAAAAACTCGCTTATTTCCTCAAAACCCGCGATCAACTCCACATGGACGTGGCGGAAGAAGAGGCCGATTTCCTCTGCACATGGCTCACCGGCAAGCTGCCCGGCGCTTTTGTGGCACCCGTGGGCGAAGTGCGACGTCGCTGTCCGGTGGTCACTACCATTGAAATACTCGTGGGCTACAACGGTGAACTGAGCGCCGCCTTCGACGGAGAAACGCTCACCCTGGTGCAGGAAGAACCCGGTGGACGGTATGCCGTACGCCTCGAAAACCAGACTACTGCGGTCATCCATCGCTGCCTGGCGGAAGAGTTTGGGTCAAAATTATTCCAGTTTACGGGCTCGCCTGCTTTTGTGAGTGGGTTGGCGACCTTATTTCCCGGTCAGTCGTTTAAAAACTTTCAAACCGAACAAGAGGTATTTGAAAAAGCTGGATTGGCGTACGTGGTGCCCGAGTTGCGCGAAACCGCTGAAGTGCTGCAGCAAGCCCGCCTCGGTGCCATGCCGGTGCTGGTGGAGGAAACCGACCTGCTTGGGGTGTTGCACGTGCACACCACGTACAGCGACGGTCTGCACGCCCTGCGCGACATGTGCCTGGAAGCCATTGACCTTGGTTACACGTACATCGGCATCACCGACCACAGCCAGAGCGCTTTTTACGCCAATGGCCTCAAACCCGACCGGGTGCTGGCCCAAATGGCCGAAATAGACGCCCTGAACGCCGAACTGGCACCTTTCCGCATTTTCAAAGGGATTGAAAGCGATATCCTCAACGACGGCAGTTTAGACTACGACGAAGACTTACTGGCCCGCTTTGACTTCATCATCGCCTCTGTGCACAGCAACCTGCGCATGGACAAAGCCAAAGCCACAGAGCGCGTGTTGCGCGCCGTGGAAAATCCGCACACCACTATCCTGGGCCACCCCACGGGTCGACTCTTGCTCAGCCGCGAAGGGTATCTGCTGGACTGGGACGTGATCCTCGACGCCTGCGCCAGGCACAGTGTGGCCATTGAGCTGAACGCCAATCCATACCGCTTGGATCTCGACTACACGCTCATCCCTGAGGCGCGACGCCGCGGCATCCGCATCGCCATCAATCCGGATGCGCACAGCAAAGACGGGCTCCGCGATACGCGTTTTGGGGTGATGGCCGCGCGCAAGGGCGGGCTCACAGCAGAGGGATGCCTCAATGCGTTGAGCGTTGCTCATGTGTTTGCAGGCAGATAGAAGTACCTTTAACCACTCATATTTACCACATGAACAGCAACCAACTCTCCTTTCAGTTCATCAGCGAACCCACCGACGTCAATTTTGGCGGCAAAGTGCACGGCGGTGTGGTCATGAAATGGATAGACCAAACAGCTTTTGCCTGTGCATGCGCGTGGTCTCAGTCGTATTGCGTCACCATATACGTAGGCGGCATTCGTTTTTACAAGCCCATTTTGATTGGCGACATTGTAAGGGTAGACGCCCGCATCATCTACACCGGCAACACCAGCATGCACATCGCCATAGATGTGCTGTCCAAACCGGTAACGGCGCAAGATTTTCTGAAAACAACCCATTGCATCATTGTTTTTGCCGCCGTCGATGAGCATGGAAAAACCATACCGGTTCCCAAATGGCAGGCGCTCACGGAACAGGAAATACAATTAGAGCAATACGCCATCAAACTGATGGACATGCGCAAGCAAATAGAAGTGGAGATGAAGGCTTTTTTTTAAGCTAACTTGATTGTTTTCATCAAATTTACCCTATTTTTGTAATCCAATAACATCATGTACCATGTCTGTTTCGGCACTGCCCATTGCTTCTAACCCCGTCGACATCCCCGATTACCTCATCAAAGAGGTCATTGACGGGTATCCGGTTTACTACAAGGGGTACCGCGATGTACTGAAACAAATCAAAACGCCTCCAGAAATCATGGCAGACGGGCTGCTCCAGGCCATCATTAAAAGTTGGCTCCAAAGCTTACTCATCCGTCAACTGCAGCCCAATCAATATTGGGTGTTGGCGGGCGAAGTGGGCGCTCATGTTTCCCATAAAAACAACATGGCTCACGACCTCATGGTCATTGACAAACGGAAGCTGCCGCCCTCCGAAATCAACAATCGGTACGCCCGTGTACCCGCTGATCTGGTGATAGAAATCGACACGGAGGTTGAATTTGGAACCAGCGGCAACATGGAGCAATATGTGCAACGCAAGACCCAAAATGCATTGGACTTTGGTGTTGGGAAGGTCGTGTGGTTTTTCACCGAAACGCAAAAAGTAATGGTGGCCACTTCCAATACAGATTGGTCTATCAGCGCCTGGAATAAAACCATCGATCTTCTGGATGGTGTCCAGGCCAACATGGCTGAATACCTGGCGTCGGAAGGCATTGTATTGGATAACCCGGGCGAAAATCCATAATGTCGTCACCGTACCCGCATAATTTCAACATTACTTAACAATCCGTTTTCTTATTCCCCCCTTCGAACGTCCTACATTGGTGCTCAAACAACCGTTTTTCACCAATGACCCTTCGTACGTTCCTGCTGACGCTGCACCTGTTGCCGCCCATGCTCCTCAGCGCCCAACAATCCACCACCATCATGGTGCCCGCCCGTGAGGCGTACTGCCGCATAGACACCGCCGGAAAAAGCGTGATTCCCAGCGGCCGCTTTGTCACACCTGCCGGACGCGTGACCCGCATCGCCCGCGCCCCTTTTGGCCTGGCCATCTCGCCCGACCAACAACAGGCCCTGGTGCTCCACAACAATGGGGTGCTCACCCGGGTCAATCTGGGTGACAAACCTGCCGTCCAACAGGTTCCATCCCCGCAGCGCATTGTCGAGCTGGCCAAACAACAGGCCCGTTTCAATCCAACGGCTTACCTCGGCGTGGCTTTTGACGCCGACAACCACACGGCCTACCTCAGTGGTGGCACCGATGGCTCCGTCACCGTATGGGATACCCGAAGCATGCGAAAAATCGACAGCATTTCGCTCAATGGTACCAGCAGTGGCCAAAAATACGAGGACTCTTTTACCTCCGACTTAGCCATCGACCGCAACAAAAACCAGCTCCTGGCGCTGGACCGCGCCAACTATCGATTGGTCAAAATAGACCTCAAAACGCGCAAAGTCCTGGCCTCCATTCCGGCTGGCCGCATCCCGTTTGGCATCGCCCTCACGTCCGACGGCAAAAAAGCGCTGGTAGCCAACGTGGGCTTGTACGAATACCCGATTGTGCCTGGTGTGACCCCCACCAACAAAGACACCATGATGATGCATTTCCCCTTTTACGGGCTGCCATCCAAAGAAGCGGAAGAAGGCGTTCGCCTCCCCGACGGCCGTTTCATCCCCGGTCTCGGCTCCGCGCTTGCAGACGAAGCGATGAGCGTGTGGTTGGTCGATCTGGAAAAAGACAAGGTGATCGGCAAGTTTAAAACGGGCTATCAGATCGGCGAAAAAGTAGAAGAAACGGAGATTGTGGGCGGTGCCAGCCCCAACTCCATCGCCGTAGGCAGCCGATATGCCTACGTGTCGAACGCCACCAACGACCTCATCACCATCATTGACACCCAAAAAGGAAAAATGGTGGGCGACATCAAACTGCTCGCCGACCCGCGCATCGACCAATACCGCGGCCTGATGCCTTTTGGCCTATGCCTGTCAAAAGACGAAAAAACACTCTACGTAGCTTGTCTCGGGTTCAATGCCGTGGCGGTGGTGGATGTGCAAGCCCGCAAGGTGAAGGGGTACATCCCGGCTGGCTGGGGTGCCACCCGCGTGCAACTGACCGACAATGACCAAAAGTTAGTCATCCTGAGCGCCCGTGGTTACGGTGCAGGGCCTAATGGCGGCAAGGGTTTTGTGGCCCCGCCGCAGGGCACGTACATCGGCGACATCCAGCTCGGTACATTTCAGGTAGTCGACGTACCCAACGACGCCCAACTGCGTACATATACCAAAATGGTGCTCGACAACACCTTCCTGGAAATGCCCCTCAAAGACGACGGCCGCAACCCATGCCCGCCCACGCACACAGGCCGCAGGAGTCCCATCAAACACATCGTATACATCACCAAGGAAAACCGCACTTACGACGAAGTCTTCGGTCAAATTCCGTACGGCATGGGCGATCAGACCATCGCGCGCTTTGGCAATGGCGTAGACATCATGACGGATAAAGACACCGTACGAAATGTAAACGTGATGCCCAACCACATCAGTATTGCCAAAAAATGGGCCTTTTCCGATAATTTTTATTGCGACTCCGACGCCAGCATCCACGGACACCACTGGCTGGCCGGCTCTATGCCCAATGAATACGTGGAAGCCAATTCTCAGGCAGAAACGGGTTTCAACGCTTTCTCCAAAGCACCGGGCCGCCGCTCGCCTGCCACCACCGGCGGTATTGAGCCGGAAGACTACAACGAGATTGGCGGCATGTGGGAAAACTTCGCCCGCCACGGGGTGTCATTTTTTTCGTTTGGACAAAGCAACGAGCTCACCGGCAATTACGAGGAATGGAACGACACCATTATGGGTGCCGCACACCCCGTGCCCTGGCCCCTGCCCAAGGTGCTGCTCGACCGTTCCTGCCGCGACTATGCGGGTTACAACATGAATATTCCCGACCAGTTCCGTGTCATCCAGTTTGAACGCGAGTTCAAAAAACGCTGGTTGTCGGGTGCTGAACCTTTCCCGCAGTTCATCACCATGCAACTGCCCGACGACCATGGCACACAGCCACGGCCCAAGGACGGATACCCTTTCCAGCATTCCTACATGGCCGACAACGACTTAGCCTTGGGCCGCGTGCTGGAGTACCTGAGCCAAACCCCCTGGTGGGACAGCATGCTGGTGATCGTGACCGAAGACGACCCGCAAGGCGGGGTAGACCACATTGACGCCCACCGCAGCATCCTCCTCATGGCTGGCCCCTACGTCAAACAAGGATATGTGTCGAAACGCCACGCCAATTTCGGCTCCATCCTGCGCACCATGTACACCATCCTCGGCATACCCTGCGTGAACCAGTATGACGCTACGGCAACCCTTTTAGACGACTTTTTCACCGCCCAACCAAACGACACGGGGTATGAGGCGCTGCCACAGGATCCAAGGGTATTTGACGCCAAGGCTTCTTTAAAGGTGTATAACCGCGATTTCAACTGGCGGGGCGTGAAACAAGGCCTGTTGATGGACGACGAGTCTGAACAACGCGTGGAGTTTTATAAGTACGGCGGGAATTAAAGGGACTTGGGCGTTCGACTAAAGCGTGGGAAGGGTGCTGTATTTGAACTATTCTTGTTCAAATACAGCACCTTCTGCTACGGTTTTCCAAAAAACAGGTCGTATTAATGCTTTCTCCTTCGGGGAATCAAAGGCGGTTTTTCCGGTTGAAAAGCATTTAAACCGGCATCACCAGTAAAAATTAACACTTCCAAATTGCCGGTTTTTGCGTAATATTCTGCGACCTTTTTGATCGAAATATCTCCAAAAGAAGACCCTGATGTGACAAACTGAATCCATTCGCTGGTCAATTCAACTAATTTTTGAGGTTCCCAAAAAGGGGTTTGGTCTCCAAAAAAAACCCAAGGGCTTTCGTTGTTTGTCGTTTTTCTGATGCAGTCAACAAAACGCTCTGCCACCTGATAACGGTTCCCTGCACTTTGGGCAATATGGTTTCCGGTCTCGATGATGACCGCAAGTGGCAATACGAATTGTTCTCCCTCTTTTTCTGCCTGTGTTAGCTCCCTTTCAATTCGGTCAAAGTCCCAAAAGTCGTGCGTTGGGCCGCAATGGTCAAATCCAGGTACGCGTAGCCAAACACAAAAAACAGAAGTATCAATAATCCTCAATTTCTTCATTTCTGCTTCAATTGAGAGAGTTCTTCTTCTAAGTACCCCCGAACAACCCAATCTCCGACCAATCCTCTTCCAAGTAATTTGGTAAGATTGGGCAAATCTTCGATTTGGACTAATTTACTTGAGCCAGTATCCACATCACGGTGACACAATACTACAAAGGGCAGCATTTCAGTACCCATTTCGTTCAAAAAGGCCGGATTGTGTGTAGTCACCAATACGTCCACCCCTCGCTGTAAACCCTCTTCCCGAAGCATGTTTAGCAACAGGCCAGCCCTTGACGGGTGGATGCCATTGTCAAATTCTTCAATAACAAGCAAACTTCCTGTTGGTCGAGTGAGGATAGCGGTCAATATGATTAAGAATCGAAGGGTTCCGTCGGATAGCCCACGAGAGTCAACTTTCTGAGTCTTACCCTTTACAAATTCTTCCTCGCAAACTAAAATTGCATCTTTTTCAAATGGTCCAAAGCGAAGTGCTTCTACCTTTTTGATCTCCTTTTCCGGCAGTTTAGAGGCATATTTGGTTATGGTTTTTTCAAATTCTTCTTTTTGGCCGTTGGTCATGGATGCAATGACCCCGGCGATATTTGAGCCATCAGAAGCCAAATCAGGCTCAAGCGAAACGTATCTTCTTGCATTTTGAGGAATAGGGTCGAGAATAAAGATGTTTTTCAGGGTGTCAAATACCAAATCAACACCTTTTCTGACTTCTTCGTTTACTTTTGAAGCATAGACCTGGGAAAGCACTGTGTTTAAATTGCTGACCTGCTGTGCCAAACCGCCTCTTGTGTTGAATGTTTTTGCTGTCAGGAAAGGCTGAGTTAATTCGTACGGCTCTGTCCAGAAAAGATTGGTCGTTTTTTTACCCAGCTTCTGAAGGCTTTCCTTTTTAACTACCGGAGTAGTGAGTTCCTTTTTTAGCAAACTGATTTCAATGGAATAAAGGTAGTCTGTCTTGGAGTTGGCGTCTGCAATTATGGCCTCAATTTCAAAAGAATCGTTACCCCTAAGTGCTGTCCAGTCAACCCCGCCTCTTATTTCCGGCAAAAATCTATCCCCTGCCAGTGTCGCGTGTAAATCTCGATAAACAACGGTGCGTTGAAGGAATGTCAAAGCATCCAAAATATTGGATTTGCCACTGGCATTTAAGCCAATTAAGACCGTTAAGGGGTCGACGTATAAAGTTGCCGACTCAAAACTCTTCCAGTTTTTGATTGTAAGTTCTTTCAACATAGCAACAAAGGTAAGCACTATCCCTTTTTCAGCCGATTATTATTCAATCCCTCTATGAGCAGCCCGCCGCATATATTATTTAAATTCGCCAAATAAAAAAACGCCACCCCGAAAAACCGGGATGGCGCTTGTTCGTAACGGAAATAAAAACCGATTACTTAATCGTCCACATCTTGGTGTTGATGTCATCATCACCCTGGCGGGCCACCGCTGCGTCGCGGTTAACGCCATTGAGGGCCTGTTCAACGATGGGGTAGATGAAACGCACCGGAATGCGGTCGTCGTTCTGGTTATCTACCGATGGCTGGATTTTCGGGAAACCCGTGCGGCGCCAGTCAAACCATGCTTCCAAGCCCTGAAAGAACAGCGACACCCACTTTTGGTTGCCAATTTTTTCCAGTTTTTCCGTTTGCGAACCCGTGTAAGCCACGCGTGGATTGGCAAAGTAATTTGCCGCAGGCGTCAGGCTGTAAAACGAGTAAGAAGCATTGATGCCATTGGTGTAGAACGTTTCTGCACTGCCGCCAATTAAGCCTTTTTCAGCCGCCTCGGCGAGGAGAAACTGGAGTTCAGCGTAAGTCATCACCACGCCTTTGGCGATCGAAATACCCAGGGTGCTAATCGATTCCTCGTAGAAGAGCTTACCGATCGGCGAGTGGTTTTGCTGACCGCCAAAGTAAGTTTGGGCCGTTACGTCGTCCAGACCATTGGGGATACCACGGATGATGGCCGTGTCTTTGCCTTCAGAAGCCGGCGTGGGGCGGAAGAAAATAGCCTTGCGCGGATCGGCTACGGAATCCAGGAAGTCAACCAGCGTCTTGCTGGCGCGAAATTCGTTGAACGAACCGCTGCGCGCAGAGAACTGAGGGAACTGATCCGGATTGGTTGACCTGTAGGTGTACACAGCGTGGTCGCTGTTGCCGGTGAAAATCGGATACTGGGCGGGGTTGTCCACAATGGCTTTCAAGGCGGCGCTCACGTCGCGTTTGCGCGAAATGCGCATCAGGTAACGGATCTGCAGTGAGTTGGCCAGCTTGCGCCATTTGTTGATGTCGCCGTTGTAAATGAGATCGCCGCTGACTTTTTGGCCAGGCACAATGATTTGATTCGCCCTTTCCAAATCGGCCAGGATGCCGTTGTAAATGTCCTCCTGGGTGTCGTATTTTGGATAGTAAATGCCTTCCTTGCCTTTGATGGCTTCCGAGTAGGGTACATCGCCGTAGCAGTCGGTCACCAAAGAGTACATCCAGGCGCGCATGATGAGGGCGATGGCTTCAAAATTTTTGTCCCCGGCATTAACAGAAAGCGTACGGATGTTTTCCACGTCGCGCATGTTGTCATACACGGCGTTCCAGATGCCGTTGATTTCGCCCCAGAGGTAGCGGTCTTCGTTTACAAACTGGTTTTTGGCGGTTTGCTGAATAACAATGTTGCCGATGCCCCAGGCATCGCCGAGTACAGCATTCATCATGTCGCGCTGTACACCCGGCAAAAGCAGGGTCGGCGTAACGGTATTCGGTGCGTTAGGGTTGGTGTTGACCTCTTCGAAGTCTTTGGTGCATGCCGGCATCAAACCGATCAGCACCAACAGAAGCAATAATTTATGTAAATTTTTCATGTGTTCAGGTTTTGAAAGTTAGAAGTTCAGGCCCAGGTTGATGCCAATGCTGCGTGCAGAAGGAATGGCTACGGATTCAACACCCGGGATGATGGTACCGCCGGAAGTAGAAGAAGTTTCCGGATCGACGTGGGGTACGTCTGTCCACAACAACAGGTTACGGCCTACGAGTGACACGCGAACGTTTTCGATGCGGGCCTTGCGCGTCCAGTTTTGTGGCAGGGTGTAACCCAGGCGCACTTCACGGAGTTTCACGTAAGAAGCGTCGTACACCATAGGTTCTACCAGACGGCGGCCGAGGGTGATGGTGGTGTGCCATTCGCGGGCGCTCAGTTCTTTGGCATTGTCCACAAAACCGGTCAGGTTGTTGTCAGCATCATACTGTGGAATAACACCTTCGCCGATTACACCGTTTCCTTCCACGTTCAGGTCGTAGCCATTGGCGCGGCCTTCAAGGGTTTCTTCGATGATGCCGCCTTCACGACCAACCGTTTGGGTGTGCGAATAGATTTCGCCGCCAATGCGGAAATCAAACAGGAAACCGAAGTTAAAGCCTTTGAAATTGAAGTTGTTGTTGATGCCCATCAGCCAGTCCGGGTTGTAGTTGCCCAGTTTGATGCGGGAAGAGGTAGGGATAGGCTTGCCGTCGTTACCATACACAATTTTGCCCACGTTTGCGCCTGTCGGGTCGTAGTATTTGTCGCCCGGATTATTGCTTACACGTGCGTAACCAATGCCGTACATATCGCCCATCTGCTCGCCCACGCGGGCTTCTACGGTGATGTAGCGGTCGGCCATGAGGTAGCTGGTGATTTCCTGGCCCGAAACCGGGTCTGTGTACAGTTCTTTTACTTCGCTGCGGTTTTTAGACCAGTTGATATCGGTATCCCAGCCAAAACCGTTGCTGGTGCGTACAGGCTCAAGGTGCAAAATTACTTCCACGCCCTGGTTGTTGATCAAACCGGCGTTGATCAGGCGCGCGCCGTAACCGGTAGAACCCGACAGGGCTACGCCCAGGATCTGGTTTTCCGAGTTGGTGTTGTAGTACGTGAAGTCCAAACCAACGCGGTTGCGGAAGAAGCGCAGGTCAAAGCCTGTTTCGAAAGACTTTGAGATTTCCGGCTTCAGGTCGGCGTTGGGAATTTGCGATTGCTCGGAGAACGTCGGAAGACCCTGAGCTGCCGTCTGGGCGTTGTAGGTGGCCAGGAGTTGGTACGGGTCGGTGTCGTTACCTACCTGAGCGTATCCCAAACGTACTTTGGCAAAAGACAGGGCACCGCTGGGGTTCAACTGGAGCAATTCGCTGAGTACCAAGCTTGCGTTTGCAGAGTAATAGAAGTAGCTGTTGTTCTCTTCAGGCAGGGTGCTTGA
The DNA here is from genome assembly GCA_049317805.1 of Saprospiraceae bacterium. Lineage (GTDB taxonomy): Bacteria > Bacteroidota > Bacteroidia > Chitinophagales > Saprospiraceae > M3007. The sequence continues at coordinate 4,870 of JBMOHO010000002.1, read as the reverse complement.
CCAGTCGTTACGGCCCGAGAAATCAAGGTACAGGTAGCGGTTCCATCCCAACTGGACAGTACCGTACAGCGAGTTGATGCGGCGCTCGGAGCGGAAAGTGCTGTATTGAAGGGCCACTTTGCTGTTGTTGAGCGAGTATACGCCGGGTACAGCCAATTCGGGTGCTGAAATGTCCGATTGATTGCGTTTTTGGCGCATTTGGTTGCCACCGAAAGACGCGCCGAAGTCCAGGTTATCGTTGATGGGTTTGTTCCAGCTCAACAGGAAGTCGGAGTTGGTCTCCGTAAACCGGATTTTTTCTTCGCGGTAGTTGCCCAGTTTGAAACGCTGGGTGGAATACGCGCGGCGGCGGTCGCGGAATTCGTCGGAGAAGTCGGTTCCCGAGCGCACCATCAGGTTGAGGTGGTTCGTGAGTTTGAAGTTCAGGGCGGCGTTGCCGAAAACGCGGTTAAGGTCCTGGCCGTTGGTGTTTTCGTACAGGTTGAAGTACAGGTTGTCGTGGTAGTTGTAGTTGAAGTTGAACTGGTTCAAATCTTCACGACCAGCCTGCCAGTAGTCGCGCATGGCGGCTACGTTGGTGTTGCGCGGGAGCCAGCAGTTGATCAGGTACATGATGTTTTCTGTACCATAGCTGAGGTTCGGGCGGTTACCGCTCTTGCTGTTGACGTAGTTGGCGTTGATGCTGGCGCTCATCCAGTTGGTGATGTTGTACGTGCTGTTGAAGGCAACGGTGTTGCGCTTCAGGTCGGTGTTGGGCACGTACCCTTTTTGGTCGAGGTTGGTAAACGACAGTCGGAAGTTACCCAGGGTATTGCCACCGGTGATGGCCACGTTGTTGGTAAACGTTGTACCGGTTTCAAAAAAGTCCTTGATGTTGTCCGGGCGCGCAATGAAAGGCGTGGCTTTGATGTCGCCACGGTCAGCCAGTTGCTGAGCCAGGTTAACCGGGCCGATCACCGGGAACAGGTTGCCGACGTCACCACCACGGAATCCGTTGGTAGTGGGGCTGTCGTACTGGTTGATGAGTTGACCTTCCATTTTCGGGCCCCAGCTTTCGTCGACACCGTCGCGCAAACCGCCACCGTTGCCGTCTACAAAATTAAACTCACCGTTCAAACCCTGGCCATATACGTTCTGGTAGTCAGGCAAGCGCAAGGGAGATTCGAACGACAGGGTGCTGTTCAGCGAAACGCCGATGCCGCGGGTGCCTTTGCCCGATTTGGTTTTGATGACCACCACACCGTTGTTGGCGCGCGATCCGTAAAGGGCGGCAGCGGCAGGGCCTTTGAGGATGGTCATCGACTCCACATCGTCGGGGTTTACAAAACCGGCACCGTTGCCGTAGTCGGCATCCTGGTTGCTGCGGCCCGAAGAACCGAAGTATTGGTTGCTGATGGGCACGCCGTCTACTACGAAAAGCGGCTGGTTGTTGTTGATGTTCAACGAGCGCTCGCCGCGGATGGTGATGCGCGAGCTGCTGCCGATACCAGACGGGTTGCCTGTGATTTGCACACCGGCTACTTTACCGGCCAAAGAGTTGATGAGGTTGGTTTCGCGGGCCTGCGTAAACTCTTCGCCATCTACTTCCTGAACGGCATAACCGAGGGCCTTCTTTTCGCGTTCAATACCCAACGCGGTTACCGTCACCTGGTCAATACCTACGGCATCTTCGGCAAGGGCAATGTTCATGTTGTTACCTCCAGGGATTTCCTGCGTCAAGAATCCCAGATACGAAACCGTTACGGTTGGGTTTTCGCCCTGCACGCGCAGCACAAAGTTGCCTTCCGTATCTGTAATGGTCTTGTTCAGTGAACCTTTTTCTGTAATGGTTGCGCCAATGAGCGCGGTGTTGGTGGCGGCATCAGTCACTGTGCCGCGGATTTCCCGCTGCGCCAAAAGGCTGCATACGGAAAGAACATGAGCTGCTGCGATCAATAATACAGATCGGAAGCTCAACTTCTTGGTAAAAAGTTGCTTCATTTGCATGAGTTTGCGTTTTTAAACTACCGGTTTAGAAATGCGGAGTCGCAGACGGGGGCCCACCTGCTGCGGCTCTTTATTTTTGCAAAGATTGACAACACATGACAAATCGCACTTTATTTCTTGATAAAATTAACGTTACGTAAATGTTACTTTGCTCGATTTTTCAAAATATAATATCTATTCATACTTGGAATTCCGAAAGTTTACTTATATGCAACACCCATTACACTATAACATACCGCTTACCGGGCAGGGCCCGGACTAACCCTTTGAATTCCAACGACAACAACAGCGAGGCAATGCGCCCGGGCGACAAAGACACGTCGTAACTCAACTCGTCAATCCCGATTTCCGGCCTTAATTTCACTTGTTTCAACAGCAATTGCTCTTCGTCATTCAATTCTACAAACAAGGTGGCCTGCACGGGCTTGCGCTGTCCCGACGGCGCCCACCCCATCGCCTCGGCCAAATCGGCGGCCGATTCCGTCAGCCGGGCCTTGTTCAATCGAATCAGGCGGTTGCAACCCGCGCTTTTGGCATCGCGCACCCGGCCAGGTATGGCAAACACATCGCGGTCGTACTGCACCGCCAGTTCCGCTGTGATCATGGAGCCCCCGGTTTCGGCGGTTTCCACCACGAGCAAGGCATCCGACAGGCCGGCAATGATGCGGTTTCGCATGGGAAAATGTTCTCTGTCCGGACGCACATCGTGCGCATATTCGGTCAACAACCCTCCGTTTTCGAGCATTTTTTGAGCTATTCCATGGTGTTCTCGCGGATACATCGTGCCCAAACCGTGTCCAAGGGCCGCAAGGTTGGGTATACCCATTGCATTGGCCTTTTGGTGCGCCACCCCGTCGATGCCAAAAGCCAGTCCACTCAGCACCACTACCCCGTAGGCCTGAAGTGCCTCCACAAACGCCTCGCACAAAGCGCGCCCCTGTTCGGTAGGCTGCCGGGTGCCCACAATGCCGACTATGCGTTCGGCGTTCATGAGTGCCGAATCCGATCCTTTAAAATACAAAAGGGCGGGGCAGTCGGTGTTTTGTTTTAATCGGAACGGATATTGCAGATCGGTATAAAAACAAACGTTCACCTGATGGCGCAGCATCCATTCCCGTTCAAGCTCGGCTTTTTCCAACAAACCTTTGGAAAACAACCCCGATGCGATAGAAGGCCCAATGCCCGGAATGCGGTGTAAGCTTTGTGGTTTGCTGCGGAAAACAGCCTCCGGGCTGCCGCAATAGCTCACGAGCAATTTGGCGGTCACAGCGCCCACATGCGGCGCCATTGTCAATGCAATTTGGTAAAGAAGCGGATCGGACATAGTTTTGTGAACCGGGCCGAACCCCGGAAGCGCGTTGATGAATGAATGACGTGCAAAAGTACAACTTTTAACTATAAAAGTAAAAAATTATTGTTTCACCAGAAATCCTTCTCTTTGCGCCATGAGACTGCCGAAAATTGAGGTTTTGATGATTTTTGTGTTTTTTGGCTGTGTAGCCGTTTGGGCGGTATCCAAATGCACCGACCAGCGCGAGCGGGTGGCCCCACGCAACAGCGATCGGGAAACAGAAGACCGCCCTGCGCGGCGCGACACCGTTTTTGTGAAACCACAAAACCCTGCACCTCCAGCCACCACCACTACGCCAACCCTGCAACAAACGCCCCCTCCGCCAACGGTGTCGGCACCGGTAAACCTGAAAAGTCCTGAAAAGACAAGTCGACCAGAACTGGGCAAGCCCGGTCAAACGGCTACCGGTACCGGTACATCCAATTCCGGTGCCAGCCTGTTTTGCAACGTCGAAGGCCTCAAAGTGCGCAAAGACCCCAATGTGCACAGCAATGTGGTGGCCACGCTCAAAAAACACGAGACGGTCACCTTCCTGAACCAAAAAACCGAGTTTACCGAAGAATTAAACCTGGGAGACGGAAAAGTAACCGATCATTGGGTCAAAATCCGAACCAAAGGCGGTCAAACCGGCTGGGTGTTCGGCGCAGGCGTGCACTATTACAAGAAATAAACCAGATAAACACAATGAAATCCTATTTACCCGCTTTGGGCTGGGTGGTGGTCATTACGTACCTCTCTACCATGCCCGGCGCAAACCTGCCCAAATTTGCCCTTTTCTCCGCCGATAAATTAGCCCACGCTGGCGTGTATGCTGCCCTCGTTTTCCTGTTTTGGTTCGGTCACCGCAAACGCAACGACCTCGGCCAGTACTGGGGCCTCGCCACTTTCCTCGCCGCCGCCGCTTACGGTGCCCTCATGGAGTGGGTGCAAGCCACTTTCTTTCCCTATCGCGCCTTCGAATTCGACGACATGATCGCCAATACCCTCGGTGCCGCCATAGGCTGGGCCGTCGGCCGATGGATGTACGGATAAAACCCAATACTCAAAACTCATCCCTCAAAACTCAAAACTAAAAACTCAAAACTAAAAAATGCCCCTCATCCTCCCCTGCAACAACATTTCGCCCACCTTTGGCAACAACGTTTTTTTAGCCGACAACGCCACCATCATCGGTGATGTGCAGATGGGCGACGACTGCTCGGTGTGGTTTCAGGCGGTGGTGCGTGGCGACGTGAATTTTATCCGCATCGGCCATAAAGTCAACATTCAGGGTGGTGCCATCCTGCACTGCACGTATCAGAAATGCGGCGTCACCATCGGCAACAACGTGAGCATTGGCCACCGCGCCTTGGTGCATGGCTGCACGTTGCACGACAATGTGCTCATAGGCATGGGTGCCATCGTGATGGATCAGGCTGTGGTGGAAGAAAACTGCCTTATTGCTGCTGGTGCCGTGGTGCTCGAAAACACCGTTTGCCGCTCCGGAGGCGTGTACGCCGGTGTGCCCGCCAAACGGGTCAAAGAATTAACGCC
>JBMOHO010000001.1:0-39943 GCA_049317805.1 Saprospiraceae bacterium | reverse complement strand
CGTAGCGATCGGTGATTTCAACGGGGACGGGCTACAGGATTTTGCCACTGCAAATGCCTTATCCGACAACGTGTCGATCCGGCTTGGTGTGGCCAATGATATTAACCTGAAGGGCAACGGCATGGACATTGATGACGGTGACAACATGCCATCTGCAAGCGACCTTACGGACTTTGGCTCGACCACCGGTATGCCCATCACGCGCACCTTCACCATCCAGAACATCGGCAACGCTGACCTGAGCCTCGGCGCAGGGGCCATCACGATCAACGGGCCAGATGCGTCGCTATTCAGCGTGAGCAACATCACCCTGCCTGCCACCGTAAACGGGCCAAACGGCAGCATCACCTTCGATGTGACCTACACGCCCGTGGTCGGGGGGGCACACACGGCGGAAGTCAACATCGCCAACAACGACTGCGACGAAAATCCGTACAATTTTGCAGTGATGGGAATGACCGTTCTGCTGTCCGTAGAGGGCAACATAAAATGGTCGACCAACCAAACTCAGGGTGTGAAAAGCGCTACAGTTAACGTAAGCGGAGATGGCACGGGTAGCGGTGACAGCGATGCCGACGGCAACTATTCCGTCAGCCTGAGCGCTGGCGGCAACATCACCATCACCCCCACAAAAAACATCAACAAATTCAACGGCGTGACCGCTGCCGACGCCACGCGCATACAGCAGCACGTGACGGGCAACCCCCTCCTCGGTGCCCCGTACCCGCGCATAGCCGCCGACGTGAACAAAAACAACGCCATCAGCTTGCAGGACGCATCGCTCATCCAGCAGGCCCTCTTAGGCAATCAGCAAGCCAATACTTTGTGGAATACTTCCTGGCGTTTTGTCGACGCCGATTATGTGTTCCCCAACCCGAACGTGCCGTGGAATTTCCCGGAAAGCGTGTCGCTTAACGGCGTAAACAGCCCGGTAATGGATGTCGACTTCACCGGCGTGAAACTCGGCGACGTGACCACTCCGGCGGCCAATCCGGCCATGCGTCCGGAGCCGGTGGTGCTGCGCAGCGCCGATCAGGTCTTGCAGGCCGGACAGTCCGTGGCTGTGCCCGTGACCGTGGAGGGTTTTGCCCACGTGGCGGCGTACCAGTTTGTGCTGCATTTTGACCCCGATGTGCTGGCGCTGGAGGACATCAGCACACCGCAAGGCGGCTTGTTGAGCCTTCAGCAATTTGGCACGTACAACGTGGCGCAGGGCGAAATCCGCAGCGTATTCGCGCAGATTCAGGGTTCCGAAGTGACCGACGGCAACGTGTTTTTTACCCTGCAATTCATGCCGCTGCAAAGCGGTGCACGGCTTAGCGAGGTCATAGGCCTCGACGCTTCGTTGCTGCCCGCCGAAGCCTATACGCCGGATATTGAGGTCAAACCAATCGAACTGGCGTTCAGCCAGGTCAGCACCACCGGGCAGCCCCTGGCCACAAGGACTACCCTGCGCGCCCAGCCCAACCCGGCAGCAGGCTACACCCAACTGCACTTCACCCTGCCCACAACCGACGAGGCGCTCCTCCGCGTGCTGGATCTGAACGGCAAGGTGCTGCTGGAGCAACGCGCCCGATACGACGCCGGGGCGCACATGCTGCCCGTGACTTTCACGCAGGCCGGCGTGTACATGGCCGAACTGCACACCTCAAAGGGTGTGGAAGTGGTGAAGATCATAGCAGAATAGGTGGAATACGGAGTGCGGAATGCGGAATACGGAATGCGGAATTTGCACATTCCCTCAATTTTTTTGCTGCATTATTGGGAATGATGCATAAAATCCGAAAGGATGAGAAAATTCCGCATTCCGCATTCCGCATTCCGTAAAATGGCATATATTTGCAACAAATGATGCCTGTATGACTATTGCTGCAGCAAATACAGCCCGTAATTTTCCTGGCATTGCTTTTCAATTGCCTGACGGTGGCATGTCTGAGGAGCAATTTTACCGGTTTTGTCTGTTGAACCCGGATTTGCGGATAGAGCGCACCTGGGATAAATTCATTGTCATCATGCCACCCACCAATTCCACTGCCCAATGGAGCCGAGCGCTCACCAGACTTAGCCTGGATTCGTCGGGAACGCTGGGAAGCATTGCCCGCAACTGATCGTCGAAAATTTGCGCCCATCGTCCCCGATTTTGTGGCGGAAATTCGTTCCCCCGACCAAAACTTGTCTGGTTTGAAGGAAAAAATGGAAGAATACACCACTTGTGGCTGCGCGCTCGGCTGGTTAATTGATCCGCAGCATCGCAAAACGTACATCTACCGCCCTGAACAAGCAGTTGCAGAAGTTTCCTTTGAGGTTCTTTTGAGCGGAGACGATGTTTTGCCTGGTTTTGAAGTTTGCATAGGTAAAATTTGGTTGTAACTTTACAACCGAACTTAAACCAAATTGCCAAATGACAAACACCATCCATGCCCTGCTCGTGGGCATCAACGCTTACCCGCAAAGCCCGCTCAACGGCTGCGTGCCCGACACCCTGGCTGTCGGCGCTTTTTTCCAACAATTTAGCCGCAAAAACGAACTCCAGTGGCGGCCAAAGTACCTGCTGGCCCCGCATGCGCACGAACTGGAGTCTGTTGCTGCGTTGGCATCTGAACTGGACGCCCTGCCCGAACGCGCCCTGCCCACGCGCCAGGGACTCATTGACGCCTTTGACCACCTGTGCACCGACGCGGTAAAACCCGGTGACGTGTGCCTGTTTTATTACAGCGGTCACGGCTCCCAGGAAAGCGCAGCGCCCGAATTTGCCCACCTGAAGTCCGACGGCATGAACGAAACGCTGGTGTGCCTCGACAGCCGCAGCGGCTCGCGCGACCTCCTGGACAAAGAACTGGCTTACCTCATCCACCGCGTGTACCGCAACCAACCCGAGGCACATGTGCTGGTGATTACCGACAGTTGCCACTCCGGCAGCGGCACCCGCGGTGAGGGCGACGGCGACGTGCGGGTGCGCCACGCGCAGGCCACGTATGCTGCCAGTGCTTTTCAAAACCTGCTCGGCGTGCAGGGCATACCCGTAACCGATCAGGTGTTCGACCTCATCGACGGCAAGGCTTTTTATGCCCGCGAGGCGCGCCACATCCATTTGGCGGCGGCCCGCGACAGCGAGTTGGCCAAGGAGATGCGCATTGAAGGCAAACCCCGCGGCGTATTCACCCACTGCCTGTTGCGGGTGCTGCAAGAGGGCGGTGCTGCGTTGAGTTACCCCGAAATAGCCCGCCGCACAGGTGCCCTGGTGCGCAACCGGGTGAGCGACCAGATTCCGCAGGTGGATGCCTGGGGCGGCGCACAATTGCACGACGGATTTCTGGGCGGCCACTTTGAACAACATGACCTGTCGTTTCCCATCTTGTTTGAAAAAGGCGAATGGCAGCTCAAAGGCGGTGCCCTGCAGGGCATCGTGGCGGGCACGCCCGAACACCCCACGACCGTGAAAGTGGAACATGCCGTTTTTGCCGTCAAAGAGGTGCTGTCTACCTACTCCGTGCTGGATGTGCCTGAGGGCGCATTGAACGACGCCGATGTGGCCTTGGCCAAAGAGGGCAAACGAATGGGCGTTATCCAGGACATGGCCGCGCCCAAAATCAGCATTTTCATAGACGTAGATGACCCCGAGCAGCGCCGTTCGTTGGATAACATCGTGGCGTTCAGCAAACCGGTCTATTGTCGTTTTGATGCAGTAAGTAAAGCGGACGCCGATTACGTGGTGCGCACCGACGCCAACGGCAAATACATGCTGCTCAAAAAAGACAACAGCTACCCCGTGTTCATGCGCCAGGAAGCGGCTGGCGTGTTTGTGTCGTTCTGCGACGGCGTGGGCAAATGGCGTTTTGTGCAGGAACTGGATCGGCCGCCGTTTGAAGGGTTGCGCGCCGGCGATATCGACATCCGCCTGGAGGTGTTGGACAACATCAGTCCAGACACCATCCAAACTGCAGAGGGCACATCCGTTGGCCGCAATGGGGTGAAACTCACTTACCGCTACGGCGCCGACGGTTCCGAAGAGATTCCGGCCCTCCGTTGCACCGTGAAAATAAACAAGCCCGGCTATTACGTGGGTGGCTTGTACTTAGACAATGAGTGCGGCGTCACCTTGTCGATGAAACCGCAGCAAACAGACTTCGGGCAATCGCACACCTTCGATTTCCATTCCGACGGTGCCACGTTCAACGCCATTCCGCTGTTTATCAGAAAAGAAATATTGCAGCGGGGAGTGCGCGAGATCACGGAGTACCTCAAGGTATTCGTGTCTAACCAGTATTTTGAACTGAACAATTTTGTGCAGCCGCCGCTGCCTGTTGACGTGGAGGAGAGCGACAAACGCGGCGGGTTCGGTCAAAAACCGGGTGCCACCAAACCCGACTGGTGCGTGATCACCATTCCGGTGCGCATCGTGTGTCCTTCGGCCCCTGTGGAGCTGACACAGGTGTCGGGCGGCGGTTTCCGCATCACTGGCAAACCAGCGGGTTTCAGCGCCAAAGCCACCCTGTGTACGGTGGCCGACGTGCGCGACCTGTTGAAAACAAGCGACAACGGAACCCGCAGCGTGTCGGCAGAAATGGAAAAATTTGTGCTGCCACCGGCGTCCCTTTGGGGCGATACGGCCACGGAAAGCGGCGTTTTTTCGCGTTCTTTTGAAGTGCAATACGATGAGGCGGTGTCCATTCTTCAACTCACCGAGGTGTTTGGCGAACTCACCGAGCCTTTGCGCCTCGAATTGGATGAAAAAGCCGGTGCGGATGAAGTCATTGTGCCGTACGGCTACGACGCCGAAACGGAACTGTACCTGCCCATGGGCTACACCAACGAAAATGGCGACGTGGAGATCATCACCCTGCCCGACGCCACGCCGGGTGTGTTGGGCGGCGGCGCGTCGGACCTGCAGGAGCGCGGCGTGTTTAGGGCCGTCAAGCTCTTTTTCAAAAAAATGAGGTACCAGAAGCTGCCGAACACGTTGATGATGATTCAGCCCGACGGCATCCGGGTAACCGACGTGGAGCAGGTGCGCGCTGTGGTGTCGCAGGCCAATTCCATCCTGTTTGTCACCCACGGCAATCTGGTGAACATAGAGGACAAAATTGAACAAATGACCCAGTTGGGCATTGCTGCGCAGTACGACGTGTTTTTGGCGTACGAGTACGAGGCACTGAACACGCCGCTGGAAAAAACGGCCGGCGACATGCTGGCGCGGTTGAAAAGCGTAGACGCCTGTTTGCCCGAAAAGGGTGCCCGCATCACCATGGTGGCGCCGTCGATGGCCGGATTGGTGTGCCGCTGGATGGTGGAAAAAACGGATGGCGGCGCATTTGTGCAGCATGTGCTGCTGGTGGGTTCGCCGAGTTTGGGTTCAGACCTGTCTGGTTTTCACAAAAAGATTTTTGGCTTGCTGGGTCGGGCACTCAACGGGGTGGCGGTGCTGAAACCCTACATCGTGCCGCTGTCGTACATCGCCAAAACCATTGGCAAAGCGGTATTTGTGACCATCGATCAGCAAAATCCCAAGTCTGATTTCATCAAAAACCTCAATTTCCCGACCAACAAACCCGATTCGGTGCGCTACAGCTTGTTGGGCGGCGACTCTACAGAGCTGGATCGTTTGGACAATGAGTCCGCAAAGTTTTTCAAGCGCCTCAAGCGATTTGTGGTCAAAAAAACCCTGGATTGGTTTGTGTTTGACGAGCCGCACGACTGGTTGGTGGAAGTGAGCAGCCAAAAAGGCCCGAACGGACTGATTGCGCCACAAGACATCACGATCATACCGGCTGACCACCTCAGCTATTTTGTGGAGGACAACGCGATTGCGGAATTGAAACGGATATTGGGGAAAGAGCCGGTGGCGTGAGGGGTAGACAGTCCCTGTAAGCCATGAACTACTGGACGCTCATCCTCAATTGATTCACCACAGATTACTCCGATTTTCACAGATTCTTTTTTGAAATATGGATGAATAATCTGTGAAAATCTGGGTAGTCTGTGGTGGGTATAAATATCCATTTTGCCATTGATGCACCACAGATTACTCTGATTTTCACAGATTCTTTTTTGAAATATGGATGAATAATCTGTGAAAATCTGGGTAGTCTGTGGTGGGTATAAATATCCATTTTGCCATTGATGCACCACAGATTACTCTGATTTTCACAGATTGCTTTTTTGAAATATGGATGAATAATCTGTGAAAATCTGGGTAGTCTGTGAGTGAAGCGCCTTGGGGTAAGGTGGCAGGGTTGGGGGTTAAGGCATCGAAGGTGTTGGGGTTGGGAAGAATACAAGCAGGGTCTTTAAAAGAATTTAAGGCGCTTGTACAACATTTATCAAAGCCAGGTTCTCAACTTTCTGAAATGGAATTACAGGAGTTTGAAAAACTAACTGAACAGTTTGGAGGAAAATTAAGGTATGACCTAAACCCCGTAAAGGGAAAAATTTTGAAGCCACACGTTCAAGTAGAGGGCTTGGGAAGTAAAGTAGGTAGCAGACATATTTGGCTGACTAAAGAATAAATAAGTATCAAGAAATGGAACATCTTTCAATAGTTAAATTTTTAGAATCTTTCTTCAATTTATTCAATGCAAAAATTGAAGGTTATAAAGTTGTTGACAAAAAAATATTTGGAATTGTAGGATGGATAAATGAGGACGAAAAACAAGATTTTCTTTTTGAAGAAAATCTTGAAGACTCTCTATTTTCTACACTGAAAATATTGTGTGATTTTATAAGTGAAAATAAATTAATTGAAGGAGATAAAATTGTTGTTTCTGAAAATGAATTGATGCAAAAATTAATAAATATAAAATGGGAAGAAGCTGAGGCGAAGAATGCCATCAATTGTTTGTGCGAATTAGAGGTAAAAATGTTAGATGAAGGTGTAGAAACTGATTCGTTCTTTGTTCATTTTTGAATAATGAGCAGACACACAAAACCGAACAGTACCCTAAACAGTTACTCCCTTTCGGGTGATATTACGTACATTTGTGGCATGGGTTACAATAGGGTTAAATTCGAGCAGAAACGACAATTGATGTGCTGTCCGTGATATTGGACAAGAAAGTCTTGGCGGTGGAACTCGCGCAGCAAGAGATTATCCGGGAGGACAACGAGCGCAACATCCGCTTCGACTACAACAACGCTGGTTGTGCGAAATCCCTTTATCCTGTATATTTGCAAAAAAGTTTGTCACTATGCCTGTTGCTGAAGCTATACCACAACCATTTACCAACTTACAGTTGGAGCTGTTGAAAATTTATGCCCGCACGGTAGATGAAAAAGACCTGCTGGAAATCAAACGCCTGCTGGGTCAGTATTTTGCAGACAAGGCATCCGACCTGGCCGATAAACTATGGGCAGAAAAAGGACTATCCGAAGGGGAAATCCTGAACAAACACCGTCGCACGCCTTACCCCCGCAGATCCTCGTTGTGAAAATCGTCATGGATACCAATGTGTTGTCGGTCGCTATTTCACGGCGGTCGCAATTTTATCCGGTTTGGCAAGGCCTCCGCAACGGAGTCTTCGAATTAATGGTTACGACTGACATCTTGGAAGAATATGAAGAGATCATTGGTGGCGATCTCAGTCCAGAACTGGCTAACTTCGTTTTGGAAACCCTCGAAACCCTGCCAAACGTCCATTATATTCAAAAATATTATTATTGGAACCTGATTTCTGCCGACCCGGATGACAATAAATTCGTGGATTGCGCTGTGGCGGGGAGCGCCGATTTTATCGTTACCAATGACAAACACTTTAAGATGGCCGCATTGATTTGTGGAGGTGGCTATTGCTTAACCAGCAATTTTGGGGTGAGGTTTTCGGGTATGCCTTGCAGCAGAATTTGTGTGCACCCGTATTTGTAGGCCCGTTCAAACGTTTCGCCTGCGCCAATGGCCTGGTAAAAACCGATGGCGAAGGCAATGGCCGCTTTGTCGCCGATGGCGTCGCTCATGCCGATGACGTAGTCTACGTGTTTGGCTATTTCCACGGCCTGGGGCTCGGAGTAGCAGGCATTGAGCACGACGCATTGCACCGATTCGGTGAGTTCGAACAAGCCCGACAGGGCGGCCGGACTCACGGGTTTGGTGAGGCCATTGGCGTCTTCAAAAGCGAGTTCGCCCGACGCGGCGCCGTGGCCGCTGAAGTGAACGATGACGGGTTTTTCATCGAGCATGGCCTGGCTGACGTCGGCGGGCCGCACGCTCATGCGTTCGGTGAGTGCGAAGCGGTCGCGGTCTCTGGAGAGCTGTAGTTTTTCCTGTATTTCGCGGTGTTCCTGCCCGAGGCGGAGGCGACTCATGTTGGAGGGGTCAGCGGCGAGGAAGAGGATTTTGACGAGGTTGGAGGCTGGCTGGACTGTGTTTTTTGGCCTGGGAGCATCGTCGCCGCCCGGTATTTCCCATTCGACGCGCACATCGTCGAGGCACTCGTTTACGGCGTACGTGATTTTGTTGCGGGTGAGGTCGGCCTGTGATTCGGAGAGCACGCCGCCCATGACCTGCTGGCGCAGGCCGTTGAGTCGGGCAGATTGCTGGATGGTGAGGTTGTACAAGTCCTCGTCGTATTGTTCGGCGAGTTGGAGGAGTTGTTCTACGGCTTTTTCGATTTTGCCCTGGGCGATGAGGGCCTGGATTGTTTTCTTGTTGATTGGCATAAAGAGCAGTTGGTGTTCGGTGTAAAAGTATGGAGAAAGCTGGGAAAAGAGAGCGCTATTTCTCCACGTTTCTGGCCAACCGAAAACCTAAAATGCCCCTGTCTTTGAAATCAGGTAAGTTGTTTTGGCGTTTATGAATAGTCGATGTATCTTCATATTGTTCTCGTGAAGCGCCACGCATGACCCTTGTAGTGCCATGAGGTGGTCCAATCGGGTCAACATTGGAGGTAAAATTGTAACGGTCATGCCAATCCCAGCACCACTCCCAAACATTCCCGGTCATGTCGTATAAGCCCAGTTCATTGGGCATTTTCATTCCAACGGGTTGTGAAATGCCCTTGGAATTAGAGGCATTCCAGGCAACATCATCCAGTGTATTGCTGCCAGCATATAAATATCCTTTAGTCAACTTGCCTCCACTTGCTGCGTATTCCCACTGGGCTTCGGTGGGTAAACGATAGCCATTTGCCGATGAATTGTACGGAATAATATCCAATGAATCCAGGGCAGTTGTTGAATCTGCGGATGCATGCGTACTATTTAATGGTCTGCCATTCAAGTTATCCGGATACACTGGTGTATATTTCATGCGTCTACTGAGCCAGTTTGCGTATTTCAAAGCGTCAAACCAGCTTATATTGGTAATGGGTTTTGATCCATCGTATAACCAGGTGGTTGGAAACTTTACTCCGGTTGATTTGCAGTACAGAAAATACTGCCAACGCGAAACTTCCGTTTTGGCGATTTGATAGGTATTTAGAGAAACTACGGTGGTATCCTGATAATCCGAATCAATTAAAGTATAAGAACCTCCTTCCACCGTAACCATGACAGGAAAATACCGATTCCATAGACCTTCAGCATGGGTGGGACTCAATTTGTGCAACACCTGGTGGAATCCCTCCAAATCCCTATTATGTCCGGCTAGTATTTCTGGTTTTTTTAATGCCTGTGCTAAAGTGTCCAATATCTTCCAGCTGCGTTTGGTGTTTTTAGTTGTTTCGGCGTAAAAGAACGCTGTTTCCATCACGACTTCGGCAACGGAGTCCGGGATAGTAGTGAATGAAAGCGTTTTCATCATGATTTGGTGGGCTTCATCGTATTCCAGGTTTTGTATGTGGGCTTTGGCATTGTTAATATTGAGCATTGACAATTCTATTAATAGATTTTTGTTTTTGTTGTTTTCGCGAATAGCCCATAATGCCGAAACTGCTACAAGTAGAAACAACAATCCAAGGACAACAAGCAGTTTGCTTTGTTTTTTCCTTGATCGCAGCTCAGACTTCATTTTTTCTTGCACGGATATTCGTGCTTCCTGTTCGGCTCTAAGCCGTTCTTCGACGAGCGTCATTTCACGGGTCAGGCGTTCCCGTTCATTGGTTTCTTCCAGGGCAATGTGCGCCTTGCTTTTTTCCAGAAAGTCTGCATATTCGGGTTCAAGGGCGAGTTTGTTTTGGTATGGTTCAATACGGGACAACTGACCCTGATCAAAAAAGAAGGTACCGTTGGAATCGCGGTGCTCATTGAATCCAATCTCAACACGCCTGCGCAACTCCATCAAATGACGTTGTTCGGCGCTTCGTTGCTGATCCACAATGGCGGCAAGGCTGTCGTGTGCCAATTCGATGTAATCTTCCGTACGCCTCAAAATCCGGGATTGCTCCAACTCCAAAATACAATTCGTGAGGAGCTGAGGGCTCAAGTGCGTGGCCAGTCCGACGCCTTTTCCTTTGAGTTGGATGGTGCCTTCGTGGTTTAGACTGTAGGGCACAGGGTGCTTTGTGCCGTCCTGGGTTACAAATACATCGAGTACCTGCTTGACCACGTCTTCAGGTGGATTTAACCCATTTTCGATCAAATTCAGTTGTATGTTTTCATCTTGTTCCCGCAAAAAACGACCCAGAACGTTTTGAATAACCCCGACAGCGCCAATCACATGCTGATCAAATCGTACGCTTGGGGATGCCGTTGCAGAGGGTAAAGTGTCGATCTGTTGTTGCTGCGCCGCTTCGCGATAGAGCATATCGAGATATACCTGCACGTACGGCATGTGGATGCCTAAGCGTTCAGCAAAAATATTGTCAACAATCTGATCCGCGTCTCTATCTACGGCATCAAAAACGATGTTGTATGCCGTGCAGGACTTAATGACAACTTGTCGGAGGTTTTCGCGGCTCATGGGTTCCACGCGAAGTTTCCTTTGGTATAAATCCGGTATTTTTTTTTCAAGTTGGTTTAAATGGCCAAAATATTCCTCTCGAAGTATTAGTATTATTCGGCAAGGCAGGTTATCGTTTAATAAATTGGTCAGGGTAACATAGAAATTATGCTGTTCATGTTGGTTATCGCCAAGGATAAATACTTCTTCAAACTGATCAAAAATCAAATAAATAGGACGCAAGTAGGTGTTGAATAAATACCGGATGGAATCTGAAAAATTTCTATTAAAGGGCGCTTCAGGGGGCAGCAGCTTAGCCAGCTCGTGTTGAAGCGAAGCATTAAAATCGTTACCCCTTCTTATAAAAATGGGAAACCAGTCAGATGCGTCGAACCGGCCGGCAAGCCCGCATTGAATGAGGCTGGTTTTGCCTGTTCCGGAGGGGCCATAGACAAAGGTGATTCGATTTTGGGTAACCAAATCATACAACTCCCTTTTCTCCATTTCCCGGCCAAAAAACACATCGTAATCGGTCAGTTCATACGCATCCAAAAGCTTGAACGGGCTTTTTAAATGGCGGTGATGTTGTTTTTTTTCGGTTATCATGGCACAATAACAGTTTTGTAAAAGGCATTCAGTTGATCTTTGGCCACTTGGAATTTGGTCTTTTTGAGTTTTTTGTCCTCGTATTTTGGATCATCGAGGTTGATGACTTCGTTCTCCGGGTCGTTGATGTATTTAAAAAACAGGCGTTCGCCAGTACGTCCGGCAAAAAAGTATAATTTTGAGAGGGTGTCATCCGGATATTTATTAAAAGTATTTTCATCCAGGATAAATGGCGAGAGGCTTAGAAACTCATTTTTGGTCGATTCTTGTCGCCTAAGCAGAATTACGGAGCGGTTGTCCATGAAACCTGGCAGGCGCTTGTACTCCTGGTCGTAAAACCCCTGGCTGCCATGCCATTTGTATACGAGGTGCACGAACTCGGTGTTCAGTTTATTTCGGTTTGTTTGCACATCAATGTAGCGTACCGTGGCGAGTGTGTAATTTCCCAGAAAGCCAAGTTTGTTGAATAATTCCACGAGCGATTCTTCGGCACGTATGCATAGTTCCGCCATTTCCCACTCATTTTTGGGTTCGAGTTGACGCCTAAGGGTTTCCAGAAAAAAACAAGCATTTTGAAAGTTGATGTCTTCAAACAGCAACACCCGCAGTTCTTTGATTTCAGTGACAAAAAGTGCTTGATTGGCATCTTCCAGAGCATCCCGGAGCATGCGCAATACGGATAAGTAGTCGCAGTGTTTTCGTTGTTCAGAACTCATTTCCAAAAATGCGGTCAATTCATTTTTAAATTCGGAATTGGGTGACCACAGGTTTGTTTTCTGGATTGCGAAATCCCATAATTGTGCGAGCAGGATATAAATCAGAAAATCAATGGTTATGGTATACGTTTTCACTAATTGCTTCAAGCGCTTAAGGCCGTTCACGTCCGCTCCTTGTTCTCCTCCGGGATATGACGGCACGAGGAGTTTGCGTACATGTTCGCTAATCGGCGCGGGCAAGGCATAAAGAATAGCTTCAATTATATCTCGTTTATGTTCCGGAAAAGTTGCACCGATTTGTTTTAATTCAGCCAGTTTTTTATTTGATCCGGATAACGCATCATACAGTTGGTTCAGCAGCAACTCGTTCTCAACATAATCCGACTTGGGTGCCATTTGCTGAATAGGCAATGTCCACTGAGCGGCTTCTTTTTTAGCTGGATTGGTAAAAATGCCCCAAACGGGTTTCGTTTCGTCCAGGTCGACCGGAAATCCAATGCTGCGTACGATAGTCAGCTCACGCATACCCAAAGCATGACCTATGGCTTGTTCAAAGGATTCTTCAACGTTCAACCCGGTTTCCAGTGCCTGAAAAAAACGGTTGGCAAACTGTGTAGCCGAATAGTCGTTGACGGGTGCGTTGGTGGCAATGACAACGGGTATACCGCATTCGTGCAGCTTTTGTACTTGACCAGCGGTACTGCACCCGTTCAACACCACTACTTTTAAATCCTTGCAAGCGCCTAAAAGATGCGCCAATCCTTCGGAGCGGGTCGAGCCGTCTTCTGTCAACAGCATATTCTGTCCGGCGTGCCCACTGTATAAAAAAAGTTGTAAATTATCACGAAAAAGGGTGAGGTAATAGGCGATCTCCGTCAGGGTAGCATGGCTGAGGGTATGCATCAGGAAATGCCGTTTCAGTTCGCGCGGGGTGAGTGTTCGACTTGTTGTCAAATACTCCTCCGTCAATGTTTGTAACGGGTTCTTGTGGTTGTTGGCGTAGGTGAGGAGCAGGACATCCATGAAAGGAGGGTTGGTTTTGGGGTATTATGGTTCAATGGTTTTTTATGCACATGGCCTACTCCGTGCTTTAGGCAGCAGGAATGTGGTGGCGACTTTCGAGTGGTTTAATGTTAGCGCTGCAAAAGTACTTATATAAATAATTGAGCATGTATCTTATTGTAACATAAGCTTTCAATATTGTAACATGCGCGTCCGATACATCTGTACAGCCCTGCAGAGTAGTGCTGCTCCAGGAATACGAGTGTCTCCTGATCAATGGTAAGAGAATATGCTACCTTTACTGCTATATCCTGGGTCAAGGAAGCGAAGCAGATGCATCCGATTTATGTAGCGGCTCATTAATGGTCAACATTTCTAAATTTTACCCAAAAAAAACAGCGGAAAACCACAACTATTGGCTTTCCGCTGTCCAAAAAAGACCAGTTAATTGTTAATCTTGCACACAAAACAACAACGTTTCCTGTTTGCCGGCTACGTCAGTCAGTTGTATGAAGTACAAACCAGCTGGAATATGACCGGATAAACGCAGCTCGTATATGCCACCCCCGTCGTTCAAAATAGTAACCTCCCCTTCACGGATATTCGAAGATGATGCTTATTCTGCCACGGCACTCCTTAAATATCCCTGCGGGCACACCCCCATTACCTGCCGAAACACCCGCGTAAAATAACTCGGCGTGCTGTACCCCACGGCATAGGCCACTTCCTTGACCGAATAACCGGTGGACATCAGGATGGAGCAGGCATGCTTTATGCGCACCTGGTGCATGAGTTCGGTGGTTTTCAGGCCTGTGGCCGATTTGATCAGCCGGTGCAGGTGGTAGCGGCTCATGCCCATCGCTTTGGCCAATTCAAAGGGGCCAAACGCCTCGTCGTCGATGTGGTGGATGATGGCTTCCTGAATGCGGTTGATCAGCAATTCGCCGGTGCGCGAACGCATGGGAGCCAATAGGGCAGGGGAGGGGGCACTGTAGTTGGGGAGGTATGCTGTTTGGTTCATGATGAGGGGGGAAGATGATGCCTGGAAAATGGATGGGGTGCAATACGCAAGGTGGCGGCTAAGGAATTTCCCGTCCGGCTTTCCGGACGGGAGTTGATTCCACTTCATTTGGTTTTATGGCTTCTCAGGGGGGATAAGCAGGAAAACACGGTACCTGGCATTTGGGGCTCATTAGCCGATGTTAAAGGGTAGTAACAGGTCTTGCATCCCAATCAACACCAGCTTGCAAATTTTTTTATTCAACTACACATTCCAAATATTTTGATCGTTTATGGTTGTTTTTTTTACATTAGTGGAATAATTGAGCGATGGCGTGGGCGGGGTTTGTATTGGTAGAATAGTCATATATTGAAACACCATGAAAAAGCCTATTATCCTTATTCTTTTCCTCAGTTCCCTCATCGGCTACCTCGAATGGGGCGGCGGCAACCACGGATTTCTGTACGAACTGGAAGTCGTCGTTTTTCAAAAACTTTGGAACAGCCCTTTGTCGGTTATCCATCCGTTCACCATATTGCCCATGCTCGGACAAATAATGTTGCTGGTGACCTTATTTCAAACAAAGCCCAAAAAAGCGTTGTTTCTCGCCGGTCTGGTTTGTTTGAGCACCATCATGATATTGTTATTTGTTATCGGGCTGTTGGCCATGAACTGGAAGATCATTGTGTGGAGTCTTCCGTTCTTGATCACGGCCGTTGTGGCGGTCATAAGTCTGCGGAAAAAGCGCATTATGCCACCAAATTCGGAACATTTATAAACGTAGGCATGGTTTGGTACACGGCTCATTAACCCGTACCAGTGGGCGGGGTTTGTGCCCGTGGAGTAAAAACCGCATTGCACGCTTTTCCCTACCTTCGCGCCCATGAAAAAACTTCCCATCGGCAAACAGGACTTCCCCTCGCTCATCGGCGATGGCTACCTGTACGTGGACAAGACCGAACAGATTCACCGGCTGCTCCAGGCTGGCCCATACCTGTTCCTGTCCCGGCCGCGGCGCTTCGGCAAGTCGCTGCTGGTCAGCACGCTGCACGAGATTTTTCGGGGAAACAAAACGCCGTTCCAGGGCCTGTGGATCGAGGACAAGATCACTTGGGAACCGTACCCGGTGATCCGGGTGGACTTCAACCAGATGGACTATCTCTCCAACCCGCTACCGATCGAGCTGGACAAACAGATGGAAGCCAATGCACGCGACAACAACGTCCGCCTAACGCAGGCCGATTACAAAGGGAAATTTGTGGAACTGCTCGAAACCCTGAGCAGCGCCGACCGCAAGGTCGTGGTGCTCATAGATGAGTACGACAAGGCCATCACCGATTTTCTGGGCGAGGAGGAGGAGCGCATCCAGGAAAACGTGCGCACCCTGAAGAATTTTTACGCCACGCTCAAGTCGCTGGACCGCTGCATCCATTTCGTGTTCATCACCGGGGTGTCCAAGTACGGACGGGTGTCTATTTTCTCCGACCTGAACAACCTGAACGACATCACCATGAACCCCGATTTTTCTTGCCTGCTGGGCTGGAGCGAGGAGGAGGTGCTGGCCAATTTTCAGCCCTACATGGAACGCGCCGGCCGCGATATCGGGATGCCCATGCCGAAGCTGCTCGAAGCCGTTCGGTTTTACTACAACGGCTACTCCTGGGACGGGAAGAACACGGTGTACAACCCTTTTTCCCTGCTCAATTTTTTTGCCGACAGACGCTTCGCCAACTACTGGTTCACCACCGGCACACCGTCTTTTCTGACCCGGTTGCTGAAAAAAAGGCAAATCACGGCCTACGAACTGGAAAGCGTGTCCGGCTCGGAGGCCCTGCTGGAAAGTGCCGACGTGAGCGCCATTGACCCCGTCTCGCTGCTGTTCCAGACGGGCTACCTGACCATAAAAAGAATTGATGCGTCCAACCCGCTGCGCCAGCGCTACCACCTGTCGTACCCCAACGAGGAGGTCAAAAGCTCCTTTTTGAAAAACCTGCTGGCCGAGTACACCGACAAACCCGTGTTCCTCACAGAGCACACCTACACCGACAAGATGCGCGATGCGCTGGAGGCGGGCGACCTTGAGGCTTTTTTTCGGGTACTGTCCAGCCTGTTCGCCTCCATCCCGTACCAGATCGCGGGCACGCAGGAGTCGTATTTCCACACCGTAGTACACGTCGTGCTCACGCTCACGGGCTTCGTCGTCCACTCCGAAATTCCCACCAACCAGGGCCGCATGGACGCGGTGCTCGACACGGGCGGGCGCGTGTATGTGTTTGAGTTCAAGTTGCGCGAGCGCGCAGAGGCGGCGCTGGGCCAGATTCGCGCCAAAGGCTACCCGGAACGTTTCCGCTCCGCCGGCAAACCGCTGACGCTGGTGGGCGTGGCCTTCGACGTAGAGGCCAAAAACGTGCAGGAGTGGAAGGCTGAGGAAGCATAGTTGCAGAGTTTGTGCCAGTGGAGTGATTCCCTGGCCGCATGTTTTTATCTTTGCATGCCATATGCCGGTACTTATAATCTTTTTTTGTATAATATCGTTATTTCATGCGTTCGACTTGTTTATTTTAACCCTCTTTCTGTTACTAACCTTTGAACGCTCATTATGTCCGACATTAATGCGATTAGAAATGCGGTACTGACCGGTACCGATGAAAGCATGAAAGAGGCTTACGAACTGTTGTACAACAACAAAGACCTCCAAAAAACAGCCTACAAGGTAAGCCGGCAGTTTAGCGCATTGACTACCCTGATGGACTGGGAGGACGTATTCCACGAAGCCGTCATTCGGGTAGTCGTTGAAATTCAAGCCGGACGCGGCCCCCGCACCAACCTGCGGTCTTACTTCCACGGCCTGTGCCGCAACGTGTGCACAGCAGCTCGTCGAAAAGGCATCAACGCCTCCGATGAACTGCCGATAGACTACCTGCGGCTCATGATCACAGACCCGGAAGCCAACGAGCGGTTCAATTTGCGCGAAGTGGTTGAACGGGCAGTCGGTCAACTCGGCGACCAGTGCAGCCTCCTCATGTGGTTGTACTACCTCGAAGAACCGCCGGTGACCGACAAGTCCGTACTTGCCGAGCGCGCCAACGAACAAAAGAAACCGGACGAAAAACCACTTTCGGCTGGCTCTGTACCTCAAACACTAACCCGTTGCCGGGAAAAGCTCCGCATCATCCTGAAAAGTATGCGGGAAGACCTGGACGATTTTTTTAACACGTTTGCATAAACGACCTAAACCTAATCTTCTGCTCATCATGAACAATTCTTACGCAGATAAAATCCAGCAATACCTCTACGGACAACTGACCGCAGCTGAACGAAAGGATTTTGAAAAAGCACTTCGACAAGACGCCGACCTGAAAAAAGCCTACATCCAATTTAACCTGTCTGAAAAAGCCGACGATTACTTTTTACTCGAACAACAGCGCACCCTGGCCAACCAGGTTCGACTGGAAACCGGCCCCCTGCCCATACCTCAACTCAATTGGTGGGACAAACTGTGGCTTGCCTTCAGCGCCCAACCCATTGTCACCGGCGCTTTATTGGCCACTATCATGCTTTCCGGATTGTGGTTGCTGTATCGCACTCAAGCCGTCCCTTCTTTTCAACCCGTGGAGGCGCACATGCTCCGTCCGTTCAACTTCAGCCAGGCTGGCGGTGGTACCATGGACGCGCGGGATGTGCTCCAGCGCTCTTCTGACTTGTATTACGGCCTGAAACCCGGCGGCCGCGACAGCCTTGCTCAACTGGCCCAATCTTGCGGCCAATTCTGCATGGCCCATTACTACCTGGCGCACTGGGAACTGAAAAACGGACACTACGCCGAAGCGCGCAAGGGCCTTGAAGAATGTCTTGCTCAGCGCAGCACGGTGGAACAGGACCGGTACAACAAGAGCATCGGCAAAATGAAGGTCAATCTCCTCCTGGCCAAACTCGGTGAACACCCGGATCAATGGAAAGCCATACGTGCCCAACTGAACGACATGCTGGAAAACGACCCCGACCTACAGGGGCCTGTCAACGAAGAAGCCCGCGAAAAGGCCGTAGAACTCCAGGATAAATTCAAATAACGCGTTTCCGCGAGCGGAAAAACCAAAATGTGCAAGCCGAAATGGCCATCAAACCCGCCATCAACCACCAAGGGAAGGGATCGCCAGAGCGATAATCCTGGAGCGTAATGGCACCCGCGTCGCCAATGAGCACCAGCCCGCCCCAGTCGAACGGCGAACGGCCCTGACCGAGGGCAAACGCACGCTTGGCTTCTGCCAGGGCCACGTCTTTGGGCACGCCCGACTGCAAGGCTGCATAAAACCGGGGAAAAATGGCAGCATTGTTGTCGGAGTACACCGGCCAGAGCGTGGTCACAAAACTCTTTACACCGGCAGAGGTGAGGCCTCGGGCCATGCTCATGTTGCCTTCGCCGCTAACAAACTGGCCTTTCGAGGTTTCGCAGGCAGAAAAACCCAAAAAATCGAGGTTAAGCGGTTGCGCGTACAAATCGTTCAGGAAAAGCAGCCCATTTTCCTGGCTCCCCGGCTTAAACCCGGCAAACGCAATGAAGTTAAAATTCGGATCGTCGTCATTGAGCACGCAATGCGACGCCACGTGGGCCAAGCTGCGTGTGTTGCAACTGCCCAGGAAATTCGTTTTGTTTGCCTCTACGCCTTCATACCGTTTGATGCGCACTTTTTGGGCTATTTTGTTCAGTTCATCGGCATTGGACAATGGCGTGAGGCTGGGCAGCACCGCACAGAGGGAGGAGGGTAGGGTAGGGTCGCAGGGTGAAACCTGTTCCTGCGCAAAATCGGGTGCGAAAGCGGCCAACTCGTGCTTTGTTTTCGGTGGCAGCACTTTTTTGGTCATTTCCATCAGCAGGTTGGCGGAATAACAGTAGCTGATGGTGTAGCGAAACAGGGCGTAGCGTTTGTTTTCCAATTGCTGTTGCGCGTTGCCTCCGTCGTATTGCCACAGCAGCGTTTCAAACGGCAGGTTGTGAAACGGTGCGTCGGGGATGATGATCAGCCGGGCACCCTCAGGCAAGAGGTCGTCTACAGGCCCCAACAATTGATTGTAAATCGAGTGCGCCGCGCGCATTGTTTCTGTTGTCTCCTGTTTGCTGTTCAGCAGGTTCAGCTGTTTGCTAAAATCGGCTTGCAGGGGCACCGAACGCAGCACCAAGGTGTCGGGCGTCACCACAAAAATGTACACCTCGTTTTGGAAGGTATAGTACTCCAGTAGGAAGCGGTCTTTGCCTAATAAATTTTTTTGAATAGCATCGGCGGCTATATCCGAATGAAAATTCCGCGCATTGAAAAATTGAGCGTTTTGCTGCTCCAGGCTGTCCCTGAATTGGCGTTGATCCTCAAAGTTTTCACGCCAGGCTTGTTGCAAAGCAGACATGGCACCGGGGTTATTCCTTTTGAGAAACATGTCGTCTTCAATTTTCACCTGCCGGTCTTTCAAATACGCATTCCGGGCCTTCCACTCGGGCGACAATTGATCAAACGCGCTTTTTTGGCGCACGGATTCCAGGAGCATGGCCGACTTGCTGTTTTCAGCGATGCTGAAAGCCCGATTAAGGTATTGGTCGGCATGCTTCGGGTCATGTTGTTTGAGCAACAGGCACACCTCAAAAGCGTTATCTAATCTCCCTTGCAACTCGGCTGACAGGTTTTGCTTCGAATCGGAGGATAAGTACTCCAAGCGCATGCGGTCGGCAAGGGTGGTGAGGGAGGTGTATATGGTGTCGGCTTTGCAAAGTGGTGTTATGTCCGACGGATTAGCCTTGAACTGCGCCAGGTGGGTGAGCGCCTTCGAATCAAGCAGTTTAAAAAAGTCTACGAGGTCGGCTATAGGCTCTTCGGAGTAGTCGGATGCTGTACTGGCTCCATTGTGGTAGGCTGGCAACAACAGAGATGTAGCGGAATCATAGTCGGCAAGTGCTGAATCGTATTGCCCGATATGATACTGGCAGACACCTCTATTGATGAATAATTCAGCCTGAAGTATGCGCAGGGCGGCGTTATCGGTTTTTACTTTTTGTATGGCTTTGGACAAACAGGCAATTGCCTGCGGATACAGATTGCAGCGTAGGTATAGTTTTCCAAGGTTTCTGGAGGATTCGGCAAAACGAACTACATCGTTAGCATCTTCAAAAACCCGAATGCCCTGTACGGTGTACCAAATGGCGGAGTCCCTGATGGCGGTGGGTATTGGGTGCATTTCCTTGGCTACCATGCCAAGTGAATCTATCCAGGCCATGCCTATGTTGTTGCACAAAGCTGCGTAATTGGTTGGACTTATTATGCCGTTTTGAGCAAGGTAGGCCAAACCGGTTTTCCCTTTTTCGATCGACGTACTACATTTTTTTATTTGGCGGTAATAATCAGAAACAACGACCATCAATGAGGGCGTTTTTGTTAGAATTTGCACGTCAATATCCTGATTTTTTTGGAGATAGTGTTCGGCTTCATCTAAATACGCTCCTGCTGTAGTAAGCTCTCCCTTTCGCATGTATACGTTCCCCGTTTCGTACGTTTTGACAAAATAGGGTAGGTTAATGGGTGCTGTTTTGGGTATCTGGTTGTAATAGTACAACGCACTGTCTAATTCATCTAATTCAAAATTTTTAAACCCAATGTTGAAATATGAACGTTGAACATCGATATGGACAGGTTCAGGGGTATACATCTGTTTTCTGATCTCCAAGGCCAATTGATGACATTTAAGCGCTACATGACAATCGTTTTCAAACTGCCTTCCCAAGTCATGTGCAGCTGCGGCCAATAGGGAATCAATGCGAAAACAACGACTATCCTGATGCTTTTCCCATAAATGACGCAAACCCTCCAAGGGCGTATTGGAAGATATTGCTGTTCTTTTGTCATCAATAACCTGTTGTACCTTTTCATCAGTACAAGCATGTTGTAGACCTGCTTCAGAAGAAACGATCTGAGGTTCCTGCTGTCCCATACACCCCAGCCATAGTAACCCTGAAAGGGCTATTAAGGTAATGGCGTGTATGTATGCCTGGTTTTGATCAGTTGATTTGCGCATGGCAGGTGGTGGCAATGTGGCATAATAGCCCGCAATCGCTACAGTACGTTCGCTAATACCGCAGCCTGATCAAGTAATTTTGTTTGGATTATTTCTCTTTTTGTGGGATCATTACTGATGGTGGACAAAGAAACGGGCTTGCCAAAATCAATAATAAGCTGCTTGGTTTGAGCGGCTGTAAGATTGTTATTGTAAGCGCGCAACAGTGCGGCTGTACGGGTGACAATGGCCGTAGACATGGAAGTGCCGCTGCTCAGCGTGTACATTCCAGTGTTGTTATTGGCGTCTACCACATCTGTCGGGAAAGTGGTGAGTACGTCTTTTGCAAGGGCTACAATGTTCATGTGTTCCGGCTTATGGCTCCAGTTGGACATGCTTGCCAAATTGGTTTCATCTTGATTTTCCAAACCGCCAACGGAAATCAGTACTTTTGATTCTGTAGCAAAAGAAGCAGGCCAGAACCTCAGGTCTTTATCCAGCGCCACGGCGTTGTTGCCTATACCTGCTACCAGTACAATGTTTTCTCTTTCAGCACGCGCCAACAGTGGGCGCATCAGTTCGGGTGCTTCAGTGTCGAGGTAACCCCAGCTCATGTTGATCACTTTGGCCCCTTGATTCATGGCGTAATACACGCCGCAAATGGCCTTGAACAGGCTGCCATTGCCCCCTCTGCCGGAGGTAAATTTGACATTGACCACTTCCATGTTAACCATTTTGTAGTCTGAATCATGATCGGCAAAACCCGCAATAATGCCACACAACTGAGTACCATGTCCGTGTTGATCCTTGGGCGCGGCACCTGGGGTGATCAAATTGGCACCAAAAAGAGCAGGTGTTCCGATACAAACTTCCGCAGGGGAAAGCGGTTTGGAAGGCCAAAGAAAACCATTCAACTCGGGGTGGCAATAGTCTACACCCGTATCCACCACACCAACCCGCACCGGCTTCTGGTTGCCTCCACAAACAGGCTTGGTGCGGTCATCATCTGTACTTTTGGCTCTTATCTGCTCGGGCTTGTATACCAGATCAAAATTTAAACTCAGACCGCTCCCCTCACTGATGGTACCCGTGGTAGTAGTTGATCCCTTGCCAATGGCGTTTTTATCATCACCGATTAGAGTCACCTTAGGCCCCATGGTATCGCTATCGTACCGCCAAAGTTCAATCTTGCCTGAACAAGCGCACTCGTCCTCCAGGAAATAACCGGCGTCTCTCAAGCTTTTGTGCACGTAATTGATCCACTCTTTCGAATCGGTAAAGGGCGAATACGAGAAGATCAGGGAAGTGGGGTCATAAGTAGTGACGACGTCTTCACCATTGGGGCCAGCCTTGGGGAAAACCTTGGATGGTCTGACCGGAGGAATAACAGGAGGTGTGACCGGTTGATCTGGTGCTTTGTCTTTTTGATTGTACCAACCGTAAAACAATACGATGCCTGCCAAGACCAGCAGCAGCACAAGCAACAAAATGATCAAAAGATAGGTAGTTTCCATTGGTTCTGAAATTTAGGGTTTGAAATGACCTTTATACCGCAAATGTAGCATTTTTTACATTACAACATATATTTTTATGAAAATGCAAAAATTTTTCAGGCGTCAGCGCATGCGGCAGGGTAGGGGAGCGGCATGCGCGCCACTCCCCGCTTGTACGGGTATGTTTTGACCCAATTTTGCTACGGCTTGAGTACGTAAAACTGCGTCTTTTTGTCGCGGTATCCCCAGGCTGTCAACTGCTGGTCGGTGAATTCAGATTCAAGGACGCTCAGGGTGTAATCGCGACAAGGGTTGCCGTTTGGAAGGGCATTCACCCAGCGGTTGACGGCAGCGAAGTCGTCGTTCAAACGGGTTTTGTAGGCATAAAACATAAATGTTTTGTCGGTGTACCCCCAATCAGTCAACTGCGTGTCGGTATGCTCGTGTTCGGCCAGCACGATGAACTCCTTGCAGTTGGGCATCGTCCACCGGTACACGGCTACGGCATTGGGTGCGGGTTTGTACAGCCAGCCGGAGTACTGGTACGTTTTTTTGGTGTAGCCCCAGCTTGTCATCTGGGCGTCGGAAGCATGATCCTGGGTGACGGAAACGAAATCGCTGAACACCGGCGACACCCAACGGTTGACGTACACGTACCGTTCACTGTCCATGCCGCCAAGCTGGTCGTCTGCCTGAGCGCTCATACAAGCGGGCAGAATCAAAAACAATAGGCAAAAAAGAGATGAAGTTTTCATGAGGAAATTTTTCACAAAATTCGGGGCATCGGAAGCACTGGAGTAGGCGTATTGTAACCAAGTATGGCATTATTGTAACATGTGTGTTTTGGGGCGCGGTCTTTTTTGTGGCCGCTGCCTCGTCAAATAAATCCCGTTCATCACCTAACTTTGCGCCCATTCGGAGAATACCATTAAAACCATTTAGCAGCAACATGGCCAACCTTCAGGACAAAACCACCAACAACAGCCGAAACATATCGGTCGTCATTTTTTGCATATTTATCGTGTTGACGGCCCTGTCTGCGTTTTACCCGTCTCGACATCCTGAAGGGGGAACCTTTGACACCGGCAACATTGCGTTTATGCTCTCTGCTTCCGGCCTGGTATTGCTCATGACGCCCGGTTTGTCGTTTTTTTACGGCGGCATGGTCAACGCCCGAAGCATCATTTCCACCATGTTGCAAAGTTTTGTTACCCTGGGCATTGTGAGTTTGCTGTGGTACGTGGTGGGTTTTAGCCTGGCTTTTGGCGACGACATTGGGGGCGTGATCGGCCATCCGGGCACTTTTTTGTTTTTCGACAATGTAGGGCTGGCTGCCCATGAGCGCATGGGGCCTACGCTGCCATTTGTGTTGTTTGCCGCTTTCCAGTTGAAGTTTGCCATCATTACCCCGGCGCTCATCACGGGTTCATTTGCCGAACGCGTGCGTTTCTGGGGTTACGTCATCTTTATTTGTTTGTTTTCATTGCTGATTTACTGTCCGCTGGCGCACATGACCTGGCATCCGGAGGGCTTGTTTTTTAAAATGGGCGTGCTCGATTTTGCGGGGGGCACGGTGGTGCACATTTCGGCGGGTTTTGCCGCTTTGGCGGGTGCCATGTTTTTGGGCCGCCGCAAATCGCACCTGGAACAAAAAGGCCACACCGCTGTGAATGTGCCTTTTGTCATCCTGGGCACCGGTCTGTTGTGGTTCGGGTGGTTCGGGTTCAACGCGGGCAGCGCCCTGGAGTCCAACGCGCTGGCCGTGCAGGCGTTCATCAATACCAACCTGGCGTCGGCTTCTGCCATGCTGGCGTGGATGCTGTTTGACATTGTGCGCGGCAAGAAAGTGTCGGCAGTAGGTGCCTGTGTAGCGGCGGTGGTCGGATTGGTGGCCATCACACCGGCGGCCGGGTATGTCAGTTTCGGCAGCAGCCTGTTCATTGGTATGCTGGCTGCCATTGTGTGCAACCTGTCGGTGCACTGGAAATCAAAATCTGACCTCGACGATACGCTCGACGTATTCCCTTGCCACGGGGTGGGTGGCATTGTGGGCATGATCCTCACCGGAGTGTTTGCCACCAAAGGCGGACTGATCACCGGAGAAACGACTTTGTTTCTCAATCACATGCTGGCGCTACTCATGGTGAGCGCGTTTACTTTTTTTGGCTCATTATTACTGTATCGTTTGGTAGCGTTTTTTACGCCATTGCGGGTATCAGAAGAAGAAGAACTGATGGGCTTGGACATTTCGCAGCACGAGGAGTCGGTGTTTTTGCAAGGGAAGAGTTTTAAACGTTAAGTATTACAGATGGATCTCTATGCCGAAGAAATGTCCTTGCCCTTCACCATTGCTGACGAATTGGATGTGCGCGACTTTAGGGCATTTTACGAGACAAAATACCAAAACGCACTTGATGAATCCGATCTGCCCCGCCTGCTCGCCAACCTTCGGCTTGCCGATGGTGACCGCCTGAATGTAGCAGGAGCATTGCTTTTTGCCAAGCACCCGGAAAAAGTGTTGCCACAGTTCCATATTTCAGCTGTCTGGTTTGTAGGCGACGATATTTCCGGATCACAATACCACAGCAGCGAGGACATTCGTGGTACGCTCACCCAATGTTATATGCGTGGTCTCGATTTCCTCAAACGAGCGCTCCACCGTCCTCAAAATGGCAAGGACTTTAACAGCCTTGGTGACCTGGAGATTCCGGAAATCGTATTGAAAGAGTTGCTTGTGAACGCATTGCTCCACCGGGATTATTTCATTCACGACAGCATCAAATTATTCGTGTTCGACAACCGCATCGAAATCATCAGCCCGGGCAAGTTGCCCAATAACCTCACAGAAGCACAAATCCGGGCGGGTATTCGTCGCTCTCGCAATACCATACTCACTTCACTTGCCCCTGATGTGCTGCCTTATCGGGGCATTGGCAGTGGCATCCTGCGATCCTTGAAGGCGTGGCCACATATTGAATTCATCAACGACAAGGATGCAGAACAGTTTAAAGTGGTGATAAAAAGGCCCGGTACAATCAATACGCTTCGTGGGTAACCAATAGATTAGACTTTTCCCAGTATGAAGATATTATTCCTCGCTATTTAACATAATATAAATTATAGTGAAAGTTTGAAGGCCGGTTTAGACCTCTCTTTTGGCTCTCCACAAACTCATCCCGTAATTGACACTCACCATCCGGAGATCAAAATTTCTGGTTGTATCCAATCCTAAACACCTGTGTCTCATAGTAATCAGCGCTGGTGTACGAAAATCCATCGCCTGTCAGTTGTTTGCGGATGACCATTGTATTCAGCATATCGGTAGCGTTTAGAAACCATTCTCCTTTTCCGTTATGCACTGTTTTTTTTGCCCCGCCATCCAGGGAGAACCGACCTTCCACTTTGCCTTGCGGTATGATGTCTGGCGCCAGACATATGGCTGTCAGCTGCAATTCCCAATGATGTGGCAAATGGAACCCGGAATTGACTTTCAGGTTTCCGGAAACCAGTTGTTGCGCATCGGCGCTGAATGTATTTGGTGTAGGATACAGGTTTTCTACCGTAAAGGCGTTGATTTGGTTTCGGTATACGTTGAGGTTCACGTTGCACGTCAGCCATTTTTCAAGCTCCTGCGACGCCACAAATTCCAGTCCGGTATTATAGCTGCGGTTGACATTTTGAAAAATGGCGTATATCAGTGTGCTGCCTGGAATACTGCTTGAAATGCGGGTGATGGTGTTGTCGGCCGCCCGGTGGTAAAACGCACCGTACAAATAGCCATTTCCTTTGCTCGCTTTGTACCCCAGCTCCACCGTTTGGGTAAACTGTGGCCGCAGCGCCGGATTGCCCACTTTGATGATTTCCGCATCGTCGTATTTTGGAAAAATGCGGATATCGACTTCGTTGGGTCGGTCTACCCTGCGGTTGTAAAACAAAGATACCTTGTGCCGTTCGTCAATCTTATAAGCCAATCGAACGCTCGGAAAAGGTTGGGTGTACTGGTATCCGTCGCTGGTATAGGTGTTGTGGTCTGGATTTACATCATACTGTAAATCAACATATTCTACCCGTAAGCCAAGCTCGGCCTCTATTTTTTTGTTTTCAAAAACATAATTGCTGTACAAGGCAGGAATGACCTCCGAATAGGTGGCCCATCCGCCGGCATTGGTGTCTAAGGGTGAATTCAACCCCGGAAAAAATTGCATGTTGGTTGGTATTTCCCTCCTGCGAAATTTCAGCCCCCCCTCTACCCTGCCGTACTTCAAAGGCCGCACGTAATCGACGTTGAGGTCTGCCACGTGTTCGTCAGACAGCAGTTTGAATGCGTCGTAACCAGTGTACGTGGGCAAAATATTGTCGAAGAAATATTTTTCATCCTCCCGGTGAAAAGTATAGTTGAAACCAATATTCAACAAGTGGCCGGGCTCGGTAAATTTATGCTGGTATGCGGCGGTAGCCATCACAGTTGTCTTCAGTTCATCTTCCAGAAACTGCCACAGCCGGAGCTGTTCAGACAGGTCTTCGTTGTAAAACGGCTGATCGCCCCGGTCAATAATCTTTTCACTGCCAAACAATCCTGATATCGTGAGGGTATTGTGGTCGTTGATGTTCCAGTCTGCCCCAGCCTTGGTCGTCAGGAAACCGGTATTTCTGTTTCTCTTGGTCTGCTGATTGATCACCGTGCCGTCATCGTATGTACGCACCACAAACTCATTTTTATTCAAGGTCTGGGTGTACAGGTAATCGCCTTGAAAAAAGATATTGGTCTTGTTTTTTCTGTAATTGAGCGAAAGCGATGGATTGATTTTAGGCGTAGCCTGGTATTGTGGGCGAATATCAGGCAAATTTTCTTGTTTGACCCACAGCGCGCCCAGTCCGGCAGATAAACCGACTTTGCCATTAAATCCTTCCTGTTTATTCTTTTTGTAAATGATGTTGATGATGCCGGCATTTCCATTTGCATCGTATTTTGCCGAAGGATTATTGATGATTTCAATTTTTTCAATGGCAGAAGCGGGTATGTTGTCTAATCCTGACTGGCTGCCGAATCCGGTCAACGCTGTTTGTTTGCCGTCTATCAACACGGTTACTTTATCGCTGCCCCGAAGCTGCGCCTTGCCATCCTGCACCGTCACGCCCGGCAGGTTTTGCATGGCCTGAAGCACCGAGCCACCGCCCTGACTGAGGTTGTCTGCGACGGAATACGTTTTTTTATCCATTTTATCGCTGATCACCTGTTGTTTTCCGGTGATCAAAACCTCTTCCAAGTTGGATGCATTTTCTTGCAATTCAATGCTTTTTACATCCAGAAAATTGGTCAAATTGCCTACAAAAAGCGGCTGTCGGTATGTGGCATAGCCCATGAACGATACCTCCAGCAAATAACTTCCGGGCTTTTGGTTCGCAATCGAAAACCGGCCATTTTCGTCGGTTATGACGCCTGCAACAAAGGCGCTGTCTCGCTCCGTTTTGAGTACGACGCTCACGAATGCCATTGCCGATTGTGTGCCCTGTTCTTTTACAGCGCCGGAAATGGTTACACTAGTTTGCTGCGCCTCGCAAAACGATGGTATGGCGAGCAGTACTACCACCTTTAATATGGTTTTAATGTTCATGAATGATGAGTCAACAGTTATTGGAGGTGTTGATGTGCGTCGTGTTTGGCTTTTTTCCGACGACAAGTACTAAACCCTACACCCACCCCATTTGTTTCTCCCCGCATGCTCAATCCACCCTGCGCCGTCTTTTGGCACCGCCGCGACCTGCGCCTGCACGACAACGCAGGCCTGTACCATGCCCTTAAAGCCCCCCTGCCGGTGTTGCCCCTGTTTATCTTTGACACCGACATCCTCAATGACTTGCCCAACCGCCAGGATGCCCGGGTGGAATTTATTCACCAGGCCCTTGGAAACCTGCGCGACGAACTGGCTGCCCACGGCAGCAGCATGCTCATTCGAATCGGAAAACCGATAGCCGTTTGGCACCAACTGCTCAACGAATTCAACATCGGCGCGGTGTACACCAACCGCGACTACGAGCCTTACGCCCTGCAACGCGACGCCGACATCCAAAACCTGCTCAACCAACACAACATCCCGTTTCATACCTTCAAAGACCACGTGGTGTTTGAACATAATGAAGTACTGAAAGACGACGGCAAGCCCTACACCGTGTTCACACCTTACAGCCGGAAGTGGCGCGCCAAACTCGAATCGAAAACAGAGCCTTCCGACACTGGTGAAAAACAATCGTCTTTCCTCAAATCGTACCCAATAGAACAGTGCGCCAACAATTTGTTTCAAACAACACCCCTACCCTACCCTGCGCTCCACGACATCGGTTTTGAACCTGCCGGCATCCCATTCCCGCCAGCTTCGGTATCGCGTGGACTCATCCGCTCTTACGACCAAACCCGCAATTTTCCCGCCCAGGCTGGCACATCCCGGCTAGGTGTGCATTTTCGTTTTGGCACCATCAGCATCCGCGAAAAAGCGCGACATGCTCTTGCCCTCAACGACGTTTTTGTAAATGAACTCATTTGGCGCGATTTCTACAGCCAAATCCTGGCGCACTTTCCTGCCGTAGCCACCCACCCGTTTAAGCCTGCTTACAACCGCGTGCCCTGGCGCGACGCACCGCAAGACCTCGAACGATGGAAAGCTGGCACGACCGGTTACCCGATTGTCGACGCCGGTATGCGTGAACTGGCAGCTACCGGGTTCATGCACAACCGGGTACGCATGATCACAGCGAGTTTTCTGACCAAACACCTGTTGATCGACTGGCGCCTCGGCGAGGCCTGGTTTGCCGAAAAACTGCTTGATTTTGACCTGGCCAGCAACTCCGGAGGCTGGCAATGGGCAGCGGGTTGCGGCACCGACGCAGCGCCCTATTTCCGTATTTTTAATCCGGCTGAACAAGCCAAAAAATTTGACCCCAAACACGAATACATCCGGCGCTGGGTGCCCGAATTCAATACCAACCGCTACCCTGCCCCCATGGTTGATCATGCTTTTGCCAGAGCGCGGTGTTTAGACACGTACAAAACAGCGCTCGGGCAGGCGCCATCCTAATCCTTGTTTGAAACCCATTTTGACAGCAAACACCCCAATTGTTCTACTGAAAACGGTTTGGACAGGAAATCTTTCATGCCTGCTTTCAGGCAAGCTTCTTTAACCTCAGTAGTGGCGTTGGCGGTAACAGCCAATATGATGGTGTCGGGTTTTTGGGCCAGTATGCGGCGAGATGCTTCCATGCCGTCCAGCACAGGCATGTGCACGTCCATCAGCACAAGGTCGTATGGCGTCCGGAGGGCATATTCCAACGCTTTTTGTCCATTGTCAACCAAATCTACTTCATGGCCCAGCTTACTCAACGCGCGGTGGATAAACTGTTGATTGACCACATTGTCTTCTGCCAAAAGCAGTTTAAGTCGCGGTTGTTGCTCTGGCTCGGGCAACATGACCGTTTGATCGGTTAATTTTCTGGTATTGCCTTGAGTAAGGGCCTCCAGTTCGTTGTGCAACACGAGGTGTTTGACTGGTTTGGTCAGAGAAGCATCAAAGCCACTGCTGCCTTTTCGTTCACTAAAAGCGGAAGAGCTCAAGAGGACATACTGGGTGTCTTTCCAAGCCGGCAAATGACCCAAAGCCGTCCGCAAAGCCAACCCGTCCATGCCGGGCATATTCATGTCGAGCAACGCAAAATCGGGCCCCACAGCCAGCGAATTGGCCAGCGTAAGTGCCTGTTGTCCGTCGGAGGCGCTCATGGTTTGCATGCCCCATCGCCTGCACAGCTCTTCCATGAGGCTGCGGTTGGCTGCGTTGTCATCTACCAACAGGGCGGTTTTTCCGGCGAGGTGATCGGTCTCCACCGGGTTGTTTTCCAATAAACGCGTCTCCTTTTCGAAGGGCAGAATAAAGAAAAAATTAGAACCGTGCCCCACCTGGCTTTCCACCCGCAGTTCGCCGCCCATCACCCGCACCATGTGGCTGCTGATGGCCAGACCGAGGCCAGTGCCGCCATAATCCCGCGCTATGTGCACTTCCGCCTGTGTAAAAGCGGTAAAAAGCATGTCCTGCTTGTCCGTCGGAATGCCAATACCGGAATCGATCACCTGAAAGTTGAGTTCTACATGGGTATCGGTTTCCGATAAAAAATACACCCGCACGTCCACGTGCCCCTTGTGGGTAAATTTAACGGCATTGCCCACCAGGTTCAACAACACCTGACGCAGGCGGGTAGAGTCAAAACGCAGTCGTTCAGGCACGCGTTCATCAAGGTGGTAAAGCAAATCAATGTTTTTCTCGGCCGCTTTGACCGACAGGAGGTCGAGGGCTTCTTCCACCAACGTACGCAGTGAATAGCTGTGTAGGTCTAATTGGATGCCGCCCGCTTCAATCTTTGAAAAGTCGAGGATGTCATTGATGATGCGCAAGAGGTTGTCTGCGCTGGTGCGAATGATGTGCAGATAGTCTTGCTGGGTTTTGTCCAGCGGCGTGTAGGCCATCAGTTCGGCCATGCCCATGACCCCGTTCATGGGGGTGCGAATTTCATGGCTCATGTTCGACAGGAAGGCTGATTTGGCTTTGCTGTCGGCCTCCGCTTTTTCTTTGGCTAAGGCATTGGAGGCTGCAATGCCTTTTAATTCTTCCTGATAAACCGCATTTTCCTGGAGTGTTTGTTCCAGTTTGATCAACATTGGCCTGAAAATGAACAACAATTCAATCGCCAGGGCAATCAATGCAACCGCCAGCAGCCAGTTTTCCCATCGTTGCAACTGAAATATTTTTGCTTTGGACTCATTGGCGTGCTGGAAGACGATGGCGTCCATATTGGTCAGAAAAAGCTGTTCATAGCGCAGAATTTGTTTCCGTTCTTCCGTTACATCCTGATGCGTTTTCGTTTTTTCAGCAAAAAGATTCAAGGCATTGGTGAGCGGCAGGTAGTATACGTCCAGGTCGGCGTACATCTGCCGGATGGTGTCGCTGAGCGGAGCATATTCGCCTTGTGCCACCTGGCCTGATAACAAGCGCTTGTGTGACGTGGTAAACAGCTCCAGGCTTCCAAAAAACTCTTTTTGCCACGCTGTTGCTTCAGGCTCTGGCGTGTCTTGGGCATACAGCAGCGCGAGCTTGGACAAGCGCTGGCTGAGCATGCGTTGACGACCGGCCACATTGACCACTTGCCCGTCGGCTTCCTGCTTGTGCAGCAGGCGTTGTGCCACCCACTGGTTGAGCGCCAACATCAGCACCACAGTGGCGATGGCCAGCAGGTAGAAAAATCTTAACTTGTGTAAATAAGTCAACATACGCATTCAAAGGAGCAACAAAGCTAAGTTAACCGGATATTTCTTGCAACAAGGGCAACCAGTCTGTGCCTAATTTATACACGGGCAATATTACACCGGCTTTTTCATAATACGGCATCCGCTCATGTAGCTTGTATTCAATGAATTGGGGAAGCGCCTCGGGCTCCAGGCCCTGCAACAGTGGTCTGCCAGCCATTTGATTGCTCAGCCGT
Source organism: Saprospiraceae bacterium (assembly GCA_049317805.1). Classification (GTDB taxonomy): domain Bacteria; phylum Bacteroidota; class Bacteroidia; order Chitinophagales; family Saprospiraceae; genus M3007. Next base: position 7,762 of record JBMOHO010000001.1, on the reverse strand, counting down.
TCGGCCAATATGGTCGCCGGAACAGGCAAAAATATGGTGATGCCGTGCTGGTTCATCCAGTCCATGTTGTCGGCAAAACAAGGCGTTCCACCGCCTGTTGCGACAACCAGCCGGGGCTCCATGGCCGTATCCAGCAGCATCTGGCGTTCCCATTGGCGAAACGTACGAGCGCCGTATTGTTCAAAAATGGCTGGTATCGACATGCCGTGCCGGCTCTCCAGGGCTTCATCCAGGTCTATAAACGGACAATTCAGGGCCTGTGCCATCCGTGTCCCCCAGTAGGTTTTGCCGGCACCCATAAAGCCAATCAGGTAATATCGTCGTGGCATGTGTCTATGCAAGCGTGTATCTTTGCAGCAAAAATAAGCATCAGCACATGAAAAATACAGTAGGTGTTTTGTTTTGCCTCTACGGTTGCCTGTGGGTGGCCTGCCAGTCGGAACCCAAAGAGGAAAGTGTAAAGGAAATACGCAATGGCGCCAATGCCGATTTGGTGCGCAACCCGGTTACCGCAGACGGCACAACCGATACCACCCAGATGGCCCGCTTGACGTTTGAGGAAGCCGAATATGATTTTGGAGAGGTAAAAGAAGGCGACCTGGTGGAGCACAAATTCAAATTCATCAACACCGGAAAAACGCCCCTGCTCATCAGCAATGCGCGATCCTCTTGCGGCTGCACGGTGCCGGAATGGCCTACAGAACCCGTAAAACCCGGTGAAAGCGGTGAAATTTACGCCAAGTTCAACACCTCAGGCCGCACCGGTTTGCAGAAAAAGTTGATCTACGTGACCGCCAATTCCTTGCCAAGCCAAACAAGCATCATGCTGAAAGGACAGGTAAAATAAAAAAGGCTCCCATAAGGAGCCTCTTCGTAGGGAGATTGAGGGGATTTGAACCCCCGGCCTTTGGTGCCACAAACCAACGCTCTAACCAACTGAGCTACAACCTCCATTTTTTAGCGGGGCAAATTTACGTCGAATTGCACCAACTATGCAAGTGTTAGAACCCAAATAATTTACAAAAAGTTCCATCAAGCGGTAAACGCACGCTGCCAGAAGCTTAGTTTTGAAGGGCGTACCAGGATCGAAGTTTTTTCAGGAGTTTGTATATTTTCAAATCAAGGGAAGGATTGACGGAAAAAAACAGCCCGTTTATGGTCAAATGGTCTTTTTTCAGGCTCAATTGATTCAGCTGCGCGTAGTGTACGGCGCGGGCGCGGTCAAACGGCGATTTCCAATACAAGGCCTGGTTGCTCATGGCAAAACCTTCTTTGCCGCTGTTTTTAGCCGATAAATCGCACAGGAAATAGAGCGTTTCTTCCCTGCTCGCTTTCAAAAAAGACCGACAGGCGTTTTCCAGCACGATGGCGTCCATGGATATGAAATCGGTGTATATCCGTTCTTTTTCGCGTTGAAAAGCGAGGTAATCCGCCATCATCACCCGCATGTCGGTATGCGCCGGTTCCGCCCTTTCGTATTTCAATATGGCCTCCGGCAGGGCCAGTCCCCCGAGGTCGGGGCAATATTGAATGGCAAAATAGTCGAGCAGACCGTCAAATGAGGCATCTATCCGTTTGTCAATGTCGGGCAGGCCCGTGCGCCCGAACCGCTCCCAGTCGGCCTGGGCTTCTTTGGCAATTTGCGCCGCCCGAACGGCATAAATTTCCCGGAAACGCGACTGGTAAAACCGTTCCACAAACTCGCTGTAGCGTTGTGGGTCAAACTCCTCCCCTACCCTTTGCCGCAAACTCCGAAAAAACAAAGCCTTGATTTGCTCTGTTACTTCTCCGGTGTCAAACGACAGCGGATACCGCGGCACATACGCGGCACGCTCAGCATCTTTGCCTTCAAAATGAAAACCACAGTGGTGGCAAAACACAGACGGAAAAGGGTTGTTCTCCCGACAAGCCGGACATGCTTTGCTGCGCTCCGCTATTTTGTCGCCACAACGGTGACAAAACCGGGCGCCCGGAATGATTTCAGCCGCACAGTTTGGACATAATTGCATGACATTTTTGCATTTTGGGTAAGGGTGTTTGCGCGTATTTGAGGGACTATGGGTCAAACCCGCGTTGCATGACGACGCAAATATACAACATATTGTGTTTTTAAAAACAATTAATAAACATTTTGAAAAAAAACGGCAACAATCCGCCTAAAAAAGAAAACCTGCCGGTCAAGATATGTGTGGTGTGCGGACGCCCGTTTGCCTGGCGCAAAAAATGGGAAAAAGTATGGGAAGAGGTCCGGTATTGTTCTGATAAATGCCGTAAAAACCGGTGATCTGGCTGCGTTATTGGAACCAATACAGGCAAATAGCATCCTACTCACCCATAAATTTTGCGTACAGATCGGGTCTGCGCTGTTTCGTGCGCAGCAAACTTTGCTCATGCCGCCACTCCTCTATCTGGCGCTCATGGCCGCTTAACAGTACTGCCGGCACCGCCAATCCGTCCCATTCAGCCGGCCGCGTATACACAGGAGGCGCCAGCAGGTCATCCTGAAAACTGTCGAAAAGCGCCGAGGTTTCGTCGTTGAGCACCCCGGGCAGCAACCGACCTATGGTATCCACGATCACCGCGGCTGCCAGTTCACCGCCGGAGAGCACATAATCGCCGATGCTGACTTCCATGGTGATGTATTTTTCCCTGATCCGTTCATCCACACCTTTATAGTGTCCACACAGGATGAGCAGGTTTTGTTTCATCGACAAGTGGTTGCAATGCGCTTGCTCAAGGCGCAGGCCATCCGGCGTGGTGTAAATGACTTCATCGTAAGGCCGTTCGGCAAGCAGTTGATCAAAACAGGCGGCAATGGGTTCCGGACGCATGACCATGCCGGCCCCGCCGCCAAAAGGATAGTCGTCTACTTGTTGGTGTTTGCCCATGCCGTACCCGCGCAAGCCGTGCACATGTACTTCCAACAACCCTTTGTCCTGGGCCCTTTTGAGGATGGAGTGGGCAAACGGTCCGTCCAATAATTCGGGTAAAACGGTAACAACATCTATACGCATATCAAACACATCATAAAAAAGTGATGCAAAGGTAATATTCCTGCACTATTTTTGCGTGTTGTGCCGTTCTGTTCGACGGATCAACTCCTTGGTACCATGATCCCCATAACTGCTGACCTGCTAAACAATGCCCGCAACCGACCATATTTGCGCGACGCCGGGCAACATGCCATCCGACAACTAAAGGGCATAATGATCCATGAGGTGATGCGCCCTGACCCGGCACATGCCCTGCGCAATTTTTACAACAACGGCGCTGACCAGCAATCTACCCACTATATCGTAGACGACAAAGGCGTGCTCCAGTGCATACCGGACAATGAAAGGGCTTTTCACATGCATGCGCAATCGCCGCCGGCCGAGCTCCGTCCCGTAGTGGGGCTGTCCAATGTGGAACCGGATTATTTTTTGCTTGGGCTCGACCTTTGCGTGTACCCTGATGCCGATTGGAACAAATTGCAGCGCTACGCCGCCGACTTGACCGCTTATCTATTGCGAAAATACCGGCTGAGCACCCGTTTTGTATTTCGCCAGCCACCAGGACAGTTGCACCAGGACTCGCTGACGCACGAAGATGCCTGGAGTCGCTTTCTGGCAGCGGTCGAAGAATCCATGCAGCACATACCCGAAGGGCTCGCCGCCCGCGCGCGCATACATGGCGGCCAGGCACCTGTACGGCGTGGGCCTGGCCTGGATTTTCCGGTGGCCGAGATGCTGCCCGAGGGCGCGCTGGTGGCGGTTTTTGAACACGATGAACATTGGCGCCGCATTGGTCGGCACCTGTGGGTGGCATCAGACCACCTGCGACCCGAAAAAACAGAACTCATGCACATGGTACGCGAACCCGCCGGCGCTTCGGTGCGCAGCGGCCCGGGCATGCACTTTCCCGTGGTAGACGCCCTGCCCTGCCGCAGCATGCTGGACGCCCTGCGCCACGAAAACCAGTGGGTGGCCGTCGGCGAACAACGCTGGGTACATGCCTCCATGCTCACAGCCGTCTACATCAGCCGGGGAGAGGTGAGCGGCACGGCCGTCCTCAACGTGCGTTCAGGGCCTGATACCACCTACCACATCGTCCGACAATTGCCCCACGGAGCGCCGGTTGACATCATTGAAGAACACGGTTCGTGGTTCCGCATTGCCGAGGACGAATGGGTTTATGGTCTTTTTGTTTCGAGGCTTTGATTTTTATCGGATATCGCCCAAAAACTGCATGACATCCACCCCGTCGGCATAATCGGTCAAACCGGGCGTTTGCGTGGTGCCAAACGGCAATAAAGGGAAATCCGGCAGGGTCATGTTGCCTACTCCGCACTGGATGCCCGCCTTTTGTTGGTTTATTTTATCGGATAAATCTTGCAAGTCCTGGTAATGCGCGTAATGAAGGGTGGCAATGCGCGCGGTAAGCGAGTCGTCTTCTTTCAACAAGATGCATCCGTTGTTCATGTACCGAATGTTGTTGAGGACAAACAGCGTAAAATTGTAGTCAAAGTTGTTCAGGTATTTATTGTGCTGCACCATATCGCGGTATTCGTGCAGGGTCTCCAGCAAAAACTCGAAATCATACCCGAAAGGGACGTACAATTTGCTCACATTGCGGCAACCGAGGCCAAAATAATTAAAGATGTCGCGCCCGAGTGCCATCAGGTCGGCCTTCGTTTCCGTGCCGTCCAGCACCGCAATGCTGTTCCTGTTTTTGCGGATGATGTGCGGATATTTGCCAAAATATTGATGAAAATAACGGGATGAGTTGTCGCTTCCGGTGGCAATCACGGCGTCAAACTGGCGCAGGGGCTCGTGTTCCACGGCAAACTCTGTGAACGCCCAGGATTCAAACGCGATGTCGCCCAGTTTCCGCAGCAAAAAAGGCAACAACACCCTGTCTTTGTCCGAAAGTTTGACCTTGGCACGGTGGCCGCCTGCAAAGACGCAAAGCCAGTCGTGAAACCCGACCAGCGGAATGTTGCCGGCCATTACGAGGGCGACGGAGCGGTCGGTGGGGCCAGCCACCCAGGGATACCGATCCAGCCAGTTGGTCAAATGCGCGTGCGTCAGCATGGCCGAGGCTATGGCCGATACCGCCTGGTGCACGTTTTCGGGGGTAAACCAGCCGTTTTCAGCCTGGGCCAACTGCAAGATGCCTGCCCACTCTGGATCCTGGTGTAAAACACTCAACTCAGCCCCCAAGGCCACTAATGCATCAATTCTTTCTTGCTTGTCCAAAAGCAGTCCTTATTTTTGGCAAAAATAAACAACAGGCCGCATATTTGGCCGTTAAAACCACATGTGTACCCCTTTTTGCTTTTATCATAAATAGTTAAGCTATTGAACCATTCCATGATTTATCGGTTTCATTGCGCAATAGGAAAACATCTGACTCATGGCTGAAGCACGCCCCGGCGCATTGACGCCATTCCAGCGCGTGGCCCGTTTGTTGGGCCAATACCGCATGGAAATGCGGTATATTTTCATTTATGCCTTGGTGATCGGTTTGATCAACCTCTCGCTGCCGCTTGGTATTCAGGCCATTATTGGTTTAATAGCCGGTGGCGCCATTTCTGCATCGTGGGGGGTTATGATCTTGTTTGTCGTCATCGGGGCTATGTTTGTTGGTATGCTCCGCTACTTTCAACTGAATGTAACGGAGCATATCCAGCGGCGCATTTTCGCCGACTCCGCCGTCGATTTTGCGGTGCGCATTCCGCGCCTCAACCTCGAAGACTTGCGGAATGAGTACATTCCCGAATTGGTCAACCGTTTTTTTGACACCATCACGATCCAGAAAGGCTTGCCTAAACTGCTCATCGACGGCAGTACGGCGTTGTTGCAAATTGTCATCAGCTTGTTGTTTCTGTCGTTTTACCACAGTACGTTTGTTACCTCGTCGCTCATTTTGCTGCTGGTGTTGCTGCTCTTTTTCTACTTTACCACGCCATTGGGTCTGAAAACCAGCCTCCTGGAATCAAAATACAAGTACAAATTGGTATATTGGCTGGAGGAGGTAGGCCGCGTGGCCCCGACGTTTAAACTGGTGGGCAACAACCGATTCCCCCTGACCCGGGCCGATGATCACGCTGGAAACTACCTGTCTGCACGGGCCGATCACTGGCGCATCCTGGTCATTCAGTTTCTGAGCAGTGTGGCTTTTCGGGTACTCGTATTGGGTGGATTTCTGGTGCTGGGCAGTTTGCTGGTGATGAACAACGAACTGAACCTTGGCCAGTTCGTCGCCTCTGAAATATTGATCCTGTTCGTGGTCGATTCCGTTGAGAAGCTCATCAATTTGCACGAAACCGGCTACGATATTTTAACAGCGGTAGAGAAAATCGGTCAGGTAACCGACCTGCCCCTGGAGCGCGAAGACGGCTTGAGTGTCGATGATTTTTGCAGCAACGAGCCCCTGAGCGTGGAATTGCGCAACCTGAGCTACCAAAATGCCGATTACGACTCACCGATCCTGAACAACATCAACCTGAAAATACACGCCGGCGAGCGCGTGGCCATTGCCGGGTACAGCGGCTCGGGCAAAAGCACGCTCATGCAAATCCTGTCGGTGCTCAAACGCAATTTTACCGGTGTGCTGTTGTTCAACGGACTGCCCAAAAGCAACATCAACCTCCGGAGCCTGCGCTCGGTCATCGGCGATTTATCGTCGCAAGAAGACATTTTTAAAGGCTCGTTGCTGGAAAACATCACCATCCAACAAGATGGCGTTGACTTGCCACACGTGCTGAAAATCATAGACGCCATAGGCCTGGGCGAATACATCCGCAAACTGCCGGAGGGCATCAACACCGAGCTGTTGCCCGGGGGCGTCAACCTGCCCCGCAGCATCGTCAACAAAATACTGGTGGCCCGCGCCGTGGTCAGCAAGCCCAAAATGCTCTCCATGGAGAACCCGCTCCAAAACCTCAACTACCGCGACCGCCTCCGCATTTCGCATTATTTAACCGACCGCAGCCACCAGTGGACGCTCTGTTGTGTGACCGAAGACGCCATTTTCGCTTCCCTTTGCGACCGGGTGGTGGTGCTCAAAGACGGCATTATTGTGTTCGACGGCTCGTTTGACGATGTGCAAAAAACAGAACATTTTGACTTCATCTTTCGGATTGAGCGCGACTTCACCATGAGCCAGGAAGAATTCATGTAACCCTACCGCCCATGCTAAACATCACCAACAATAAAGTGCATTGTGAAGCCGACATGATTGGGCTGCGCGCCACGGAGCTCAGTAAACTGTCGGCGTACCACCTCTCCGTGCGCAACCTCTTGCTTGTGCTGCTCGGCTTGTTTCTCTTGTTTATGTTTTTGCCGTGGACGCAGAATATTCAGGCCAACGGAAAAGTCACCACGTTGCGGCCCGAGCATCGGCCTCAAACCATTCAGGCCACGTTTTCGGGCAGAATTGAGCAGTGGTATGTCACCGAAGGTCAAACGGTTAAAAAGGGAGACACCATCCTGCATTTAACCGAAGTGAAAACCGACTATTTTGACCCCAACATTGTGGAACGTGTGGGCAACCAGGTGGATGCCAAGGAAGGTTCCATCGGCGCGTATTCAGACAAGGTGGGGGCGCTCGACCAGCAGATCAGCGCCATGCAGCGCGAATTGAACAGCAAAAGCGATCAAATCCGCAACAAAATCATTCAAGGCCGCCTAAAGGTACAAAGCGACAGCATCGACCTGGAAAGGGCCAAAATAGAGCTTCAAGTGGCCAAACGCCAGTACGACGGCGTCAAAAACCTGTA